>CAYRTF010000001.1:0-5804 GCA_964427165.1 uncultured Actinomycetota bacterium
GTGAAAATATAGATGGGGATCTTATAATTGCCGGCGGGCGGATCGAAGTCTCCGGGGATGTCTCACAGGATCTGATGGCTGCCGGCGGAACAGTAAACCTTGGTGGTGATGTTGGGGATGATGTAAGGGTATCAGGCGGTATCCTGACAATTTCAGGAGATATCTCAGATGACCTTATTGCAGCAGGGGGCCAGATAACTGTATCAGAAAAGACTGATATAGGCGGTTCAGCAGTGATCACCGGAGGGACCATTGATTTTGGAGGTAATTCGGAAGAAGGAGTGATATTTAATGCGGGAAGCATTACGATTTCCGGAAAAGTAAAGGGGGATGTAGAGATAGGAGAGGTTGAAAGCCTGAAAATAACCGGTAGTGCCGAGATCACAGGCGACCTTATCTATAAATCCGCCAGCAGGGCAGATATCTCGGATGATGCGATCATAAGCGGAGAGATAAAGGAGACTATTATTGAAGCACAGGAGGAAATAGCGGCTGCCGGTACAAGTCCCTGGGCAGTTTTTATAGCCACTTATATTGGTGGAAGGATAATCGCATTTCTTGCAATTTTTGTCCTTGGAATAGTGCTTCTTCTTGCTATACCGGGATTCTTTGAAAGATTTACAAAAAGGATGAAAAAGACCCTGGGTTATTGTGTAGGTTCAGGAGCAATTGTCATATTTGGTGTTCCCATAGGTTCGGTCATTATCTTTATTATTTCAGTAATACTATTTATAACGATTATCGGCTCAGGACTTGGTGCAGTTATAATGACATCTAATATTATAATGCTTATTCTTTACGGGATCCTGATCTATACAAGCACAGTATTTCTATCATTCACACTTGGCAGGGTGGTCCTTTCAAAGACTTCACTCAATATGAATAAATATGGCTGGAAGGTGCTTGCTTATCTTATAGGGCTTGTGATAATAATGATACTTTACAGCATACCTTTTGCAGGATGGCTGATAAGATTTGCCGGAGTCCTGTTCGGTACGGGAGCAATGGTGCTTGCATTAAAAGATATTCTATCACCAAAGAAGAAATGACCTGATATATAATTAAATAAAAAATAGTCCTGTAATCATAAGCAGGACTATTTTTTATTATATAATATTATTTTCTATTCAGTAGTTATGGCCTCTGTCGGGCAGCTCTCTATTGCCTCTTCTATGCATTCTTCATCATTTTCATCATAATCATTTTTGGTGACTTCAGCTACATCATCATCTTCATTTAATTTAAAAATATCGGGACAGGTTTCTTCGCATAGTCCGCAGCCTGTACACAGGTCAACATCGATTAATACTTTCATGGAAATCCTTTCTACTTAATATTGTTTTTTATACCCCTTTAATACAACATTGTAGAGTAATATACAAAATTTTTTTGGCTATTTCAATAATAAATTCTTAATATTTTTAAGGGCAGCCAAAGTAGTTCCCAGGTTGATTATTTTCTTAGGGACCGGGATCTATTGCGGCCCATCAAACCCGGGCAGATCACCGATACTTTTATTGTGGAATTGTGAATATTTTAATAAAATCTTGGAGTGATTTATTATTAACTTAAGAGGACCATAGAGTGAGATCACTTAATACATTAAGAAAATATATAATACTGAGCAAGCCAAGGCTTGTCTATCTTCTTTTCTTTACAGGTTTTGCGGCAATGGTGATCGCTGGTTCATTGTATGGATATGACTGGCTCAAGATAATAGTACTATCAGCAGCCATAATTCTCGGAGTAATGGGCTCAAATGCAATGACTAATTTTGTTGACAGGAAAATTGATGGGATAATGGACAGGACAAAAAAGAGGTCAATACCTTCGGGAAAGATAAAACCCCGCGATGCACTTATTTATGCAGTCTCAATGGTAGCAGCAGGAATCATCATGGCCGGTATAATAAATATATGGAGCGGTGTTTTTATTTTGCTTGGTTTTATGGACAGTGCAATAATATATAATGCGCTGACTAAAAAAAGAACACCCTTAAACATCATACTGGGCGCCCCGGCCGGGGGACTGCCTGTGTTTGCGGGATGGATAGGCATTGCGGGAAGGCTGGAACTGCTCCCGGTCATGCTTTTCCTTCTTATTTTTATATGGACGCCGATACATATATGGAGCCTGGCATATTTTTACAGGGAGGATTACCGGAAAGCGGGAATACCTATGCTGCCTGTTATCATGGAAAAGAAAAAGGTATGCATACTGCTTGCAGTGCTGAATTTTGTCCTGGTGGGGTTTTCTATATATATAGGGTATCTTTATTCACTGAGCCTGATATACATTATAAGCTCTGCTGTTCCCGGGATCATTATTATATCTTTTAGCCTGAAGCTTATTTTAAGGAGAGAAGAAAAAATAGCCTGGGTGCTTTTTAAGCTTACGAGTCCGTATCTTGCTATTATCTTTATTATCCTGATCATAGAGTTTACAGTTATTAAGTAAGGCAGGTAAAACCATGATACCCATGCAGATAGAAATGCAAACCTCAATACGGCCGGCAAATAAAATAAAAGTTTTTTAGAAGGCATGTATATGGAATATAAAAAGATGATCCTAAACAGAGATTTCTATAACCGCGATACATCCAGGGTAGCAAGAGGGCTCCTGGGAAAAGTGTTGGTCAAAGAATCTGGAGGTATTATTACAAGCGGCATCATAGTTGAGACCGAGGCATATTATGGACCAGGTGATCCTGCCAGCCATGCTTTTGGAGGTTCAACCCCCAGGAGCAGCATAATGTTTGGGAAAGCAGGTATTGCTTATGTGTATCTTTGCTATGGGGTCCACTGGCTATTAAATATTGTGACCGAAAAAAAGACAATTCCCGGCGCAGTGCTTATAAGGGGATTGAAACCTGTAGATGGACTAGGGGATATGCAGAAAAGGAGAAGGGCTGCCGGCACTGGCTCCAGGCTTACAGATGGTCCCGGAAAACTTACGGTCGCTATGGGTATCGACTCTTCCGATAATGGAAAGGATGTGACCGACCCGGGGAGCGGTATCTATATAACAGATAGTGATTTAGGAAATAAGGACTTTACTATACAGAATACTGAAAGGATAGGTATTACTAATGGAAAAGACAGGCTGTTAAGATATGTAGTAATTGGATTATAAGTACATTTTTACTATAATTAAGACGATTATCAATAATTTTGAAGGGATTTTAGTGACAGATTTTACAAATCTAAAAAGGCTGCCATATATTTCAAAAAGAATGTTTATAATAGAAAATATTTGCGAGAAGAGATCTGTTGACCTCGAGTATCTTTTCGGGCTCTTTAACCTTTATAATAGTAAAAACAGCGGAAGATGGTTCTGGCAGAAAGCATCTTTTACCGGTGCGCTAAAAGATGCTTATGATAATTTTAATAAGAAGGTAGAATCAATCGTCAAGGATTTGAGATATGGTGATCAGGAAAAAACCGCTGCCCAGATAGAGGATGCTGTAGAGCCACTGGATAAACTTCTGACATCCATGGAAATGAGCTGTGAGATAAACAGGGATAATGACAGGGAGCATGTAAAGAGTTTCCTGGATAATAATCTAAGAGCCTTGATCGATGATAGTATGAAACCTTTTAAAAAGGCAAGTTAGCTATATTGCCGGCAAGTTCCATCGGGGCCATAGGCTTGCCGTAAGGAAAACTAATATTACTCAGGCTCTTCGATCTTAAATGTTTCGGTATATGTTCTCTTCTCATCATAGATCCTATCACCGAAAAATGGTAAAAGATCAGCAGCATCAAACTCTATAAGCAGCTCATATCCCCCGGACTCTATTTGGGCTTCAGTGCTTTCCCCGGCTTCAGTATGTATTATATAGCTTCCTGTGGCTCCTTTAAGGTATGCGGTCATTAGAAAATCTGTATCATTTTTAAATACCAGGAGGCTCTCACCTTCCAGTTCGATATATCTTCCCCTCTTTGGCTGAAGGGTCTCATTGTATAGAGATGACCTGGCGAGAAATATTTTTGAATCCACCAGCGGCGGCATTGTCACTTCCAGGTATTCAGGGTTAAACTCTATAAGAATGGTATATAAAAAGACTGCTTCATGATAGGCTCTACCGGAATAATAGGAATCAGCAAATTCTTTAATGAGACCGGGCGGGGCACCCTTAAATACCTGGCTGATCTTAAGATCAAGCAGATAATTTCTTTTAACCGCAGGGTTTCTCTCCAGGTATTTTGCAAACCAGGAAACAGCATCTTCATATTCTGAACGGGATCCAAGCTCAGAAGCCAGGTCAAGATAAGCATCTTCCAGTTCATCTGCCGCATCTTTTTGGAAATCGCTTTCGGCATATTCTGATACTATTTCTTCAAGAACTACTATTGCATCTTCCCAGTTTTCCGACTTAATATAATTCTGGGATGCATAGAAAAGATATTGAGGTATTTTGTAAGCTGCGATAAATGCTTCATTTGTATCGGGAAAACCAGTCTTGACCTGCTTTAGCAGGTCCACTGAGGACCGGTAGTCATCTGCTGCATGGCCATATTCCTTACCGGCGGCATGACTTTCTGCAAGCCTGAAATAAATATCTGAAAGTATCTGCTTTACCTGAAGTTCCCGGGGATCTATTATGTCAGCATCTATAGCTTCATTAAAACTTGAAAGAGCTTTGATGTTTTGATTATCATAATAATAAGCAAATGATATATTTTTCAGCGATTCATCAGCATGGCGGCTGCCGGGATAATGGTAAAGGAGCATCTCATATGATGATATTGCTGAATTATAATCTTTGCTTCCGTAGGACCTGGACGCTTCCTGCTTTAAGGCATATGGACCAAATAGGCTTGAGAGCACCAGGCCAATGCCAAAGATAATAAAGAAGGTGATAAATATAAATCCAATAGAGCTATGCCTGACAAGATTAAAGATCACCAGTATAAGGCTGAGAGCAATGATAGGGATGCAAAAATAGGGAAGCATGTCCCAGAATTTTCCCCTGTCAAGATAAGAAAGCACACTCAGACCCACAATGGAGCTGGAAAACAGTACAAGGAACAGAATCGATACAGGACCCGTTTTTCTTCTTCTATTGTATTTATACATATATAAAGACTATTAATAAAAATTGTTACAATATTAACATAAAATTATTTAATAGAAAATAAGATTATAAGTATATAATTATTATATGTAAAAATAATAGTTTATAATAGTAGTACAGATTTACCCAGGTTTCCATGCAGGTATTATTTTATAGATCAGCAAGAGAGATAATTGGTTAAGATTTACAAAAAATTCAGAAAATTATCATGTTATTGTATTTGAATAAATGGATTAACAATTGAAAATAGTTTGGATAGTATTATATTCTATTTAACCTTTTTGCTAATAACCCCGGGCCAGTTTCGAATCATATTCCATTATAAGCGTATCCCAGTATCTTCCATTATAAAAATGATCTTTCTTGAGTACTTCTATAAGCTTAAAACCGCATTTCTTATAAACTTTAATAGCTCTTTTGTTGTAGATATAGACATTTAGACGAATAATAGGGATCTCCAGGTCTTCTACCGCAAAGTTCACCAGGGTATCTACTGCATCGGACCCAAAACCCTTGTCCCAGTAATCTTTGTTTCCTATTACAATACCAAGCTCACATCTTCCATTCCTTTGGTCTATCCTATTTAGACCGCAGTTGCCTATATGATCACTTGAGTCTTTTTCAAGTATGGCAAAAACGATGTCTGCTTTAGAATCTTGTATATAGCTGAACCATTTTTCTTCCTGCTCTTCTGTCAGGTCCTTAAAATTCTGGCTGAGGTATTTAT
>CAYRTF010000001.1:5814-14979 GCA_964427165.1 uncultured Actinomycetota bacterium
GGTATTTATTTATCATTGGATCAGTCAGCCAGAGGAGCGATCTCCTGAGGTCGCTCCTCTCAAGAGGGCGCAGCAATGTCCTCTTCCCTTCCAGTTTTTTCCAGTGGCTAATACCCTCAGCCGGTTTCTTTGATATCCTCATTGCTTTGCCGCTATTGACTCTTTTTACCCATATTTTCTATAAAGGTATTAACAAGATCGATCGGGACAGGAAATACTATTGTAGAGTTCTGTTCAGTAGCGATCTCTTTGAGTGTCTGGAGGAACCTTAATTGCACAGAGACAGGGAACTTGCTAAGGACCTCGGCAGCATTTGATAATTTCTCAGAAGCCTGGAATTCTCCTTCGGCACTTATTATCTTGGCTCTTCTTTCCCTCTCAGCCTCAGCTTGTTTTGCAAAGGCTCTCTGTATGGACTGCGGCAGCTCCACATCCTTTATCTCTACAGTCGATACCTTTACTCCCCAGGGATCCGTCTGCTCATCTATTATCTTTTGAAGCTCCTTGTTTATCTTTTCCCTTCTTGCCAGCAGGTCATCAAGCTCAGCCTGTCCGAGGATGCTCCTGAGCGTGGTCTGTGCTATCTGAGAGGTAGCAAGAATATATTTTTCAATTTTTACTATACTCTTTGCCGGATCCATTACCCTGAAGTAAACAACTGCATTTACCTTCACAGGCACATTGTCATGGGTGATGATGTCCTGTGGCGGCACATCCATGGTAACGGTTCTAAGGTCTACCTTTATCATCTTGTCCACAAATGGGATGATAATGATAATACCGGGACCTTTTACTCCCCTGAGTCTTCCGAACCTGAATATTACCCCTCTTTCATATTCCTTTAATATTTTTATTGCAGATATCAGCAGGATCAAAACAATAATGACCCCGAATACTATTGCAATAATAGGACCTGTAAACATATTAGCCTCCTTCTTTATTGTCTTCTGGTATTTCTTTTACTTTTAAGGTCAATCCTTCAATTGACTCGATCCTTACCTTTTTATTTTTATTTATCCTGCTTCCGTCAGTGGATTCCGCACTCCAGATCTCCCCGTATACTTTTATTTGGCCTCCAGGATTCAGGGTGCTTGACGATAACCCTATCTCCCCGATTATGCCGTCCTTTCCGGTCACGGGCCGGACCCGGTGAGCCTTGTATGCTGCCCTGACCACTATTATTAAGAATCCCGATATCACCACGCTTACGCTTATGATCAAGCTCCAGGCGATCCTGAGGTATGGGGCATCTGTATTGATCAAAAGAAATGACCCTATTATAAGGGATATTACACCTGCAATAGAAGGTATGCCCCCAAGCCCCATGAGTATGTCTACAACAAAGAGGACCATAGCAAGGATCATAAGGCCAAGACCGGCATAGTTTATAGGAAGTACGCTCAGGGCATATAGACCCAGTATTAAAAGCAGGACCCCGACAGCACCCGAGATCCCGAGCCCGGGCTGGGAGAACTCATATATTATACCCAGGATGCCAAGAGACATGAGTATATAGGCAATATTGGGATCAGATATTATATGAAGGAGGCGGGTCATAAAATTCATGTCGATCACCACCGGTTCGGCATCTGCCGACATCAGGACAAAAGTTGACCCAAGTTTTTCAATAGTCCTGCCATCCAGCTTGACCAGGAGATCACCGGTATCTACAGCAATTAGGTCTATCACTCCAAGGTCAAGAGCTTCCGCTGAGGTAACAGAGACACTTTTCCTGACTGCCTGTTCGGCCCACTCTGCATTTCTTCCTCTGGAAACGGCAAGGTTTTTGATATAGGCGACCGAATCATTTAACACTTTTTCCATAATGTCTTCAGAGATTTCCTGATCACCTCCGAGATTTACCGGGTGGGCAGCTCCTATATTTGTGGAAGGCCCCATTGCTGCAATATCGCTGGCATATGTGATAAATACACCGGCGGATGCCGCTCTTGCTCCTTCAGGTGACACATATACTATTACAGGTATCGGAGTATTTAGTATTTCTGTGATGATCTCACGCATCGAGGCATCAAGTCCGCCCGGGGTATCCATATTGATAATAAGCCCGGATCCGGAATCTCTTGCAAGAATGAGACACTTCTTTATATGATTTGCCAGTGACGGCTCGATTATTCCTTCTATTTTACATGAGTAAAAACTGTCAATTTCTATTGTGTTTTCAGAGGCGGTCCCGTTTGATAAAACAGGAAGCTGCCCCCCGGTACCGGGCGATATAATACTCGTACTGCCAGAGGCGCCCAGGCTAAAGATAAGCCCTGTAAAGACAAAGAATAGAAGAACTTTTAATATGGCTTTTTTAGGGTCCCTGGTCAATCCGCTCCCTTTTTTAATTATTATGCTTTTAAATCGATAGACCCAGATCACAGGACCTTATAAAGTAAGGTCTATTATGATCTGGAGGTTAAGCCGCAAACCCTGTATCCAGACAGAATAGTTTTAGCTAATAATGATTATACTATAAAAATTTAAAAAAGATTTGAGATATGGACCTTAAGATAATAAAATATAGGACAGGCTCATAGTTAAATCATATTTCTAATGGGGAGGAATCGATGGAAAAGTGGGAATGCCAGGTATGCGGATATATTTATGATCCTGAAAAAGGTGATCCGGACAATGGTGTAGAACCAGGAACAAGCTTTACCGGTATTCCGGAAGATTGGGTCTGCCCCGAATGCGGCGCTTCAAAGGATGAATTTGAATTAGTAGAATAGTAAACCTTATTAATATAGATCTTTTATATATTTACCTTAATCGCTGCAACAGGACAGCAATCAAGGCATAGCCCGCATAGTATGCACTTATCTTTATTAAACTTTAATTTTTTCGTATTATTATCGAGGATTAATGCCTGTGTGATACATATAGAAGTGCATGCCCCGCAATCGACACACCCGTCTTTGTCGATAATTATGTCTTTTGCTGCTTCCTGAACCGCAACGCCTGCCTCTTCAAGATAATCAGTAGCTTCCCTTATCTGCTGGTCATCACCCCTGAGCTCTATCAGCATCTTTCCCTCCATGTCTGGAGTTATCTCGGCCCTTAGTATATTAAAAACCAGGTCAAATTTTTTGACAAGTGCATAGGTTATCGGCTTAGTTACGACTTTTTCCGGAAAAGAAAGTACCAGTTTTTTCTTTATCATCAGAGTTCCTCCTGGCTCAATATTTCCAGGGACCTGTATTCACATTCCAGCGGAAGCGGTTGAACCATGTCTGTAAGGAAAAATTTAGATGACTGTATTTTTTTCTTTAAAAGGTCCGCAATTTCCAATGCTTTTGCATAACTTGATATGGGTCCTGTCTGGACCTCCTTTTTATTTATCTTAATCTTTCCAGTGCGCAGCTGTTTATAATCTACCTGTCCATAAGAAGGTTTGTTCCTCCTCTGGACCGAGTAGTCAAAAATACCTACTGTTATGTCCTCATCGGTAACTTTTAAAAACTCCACCATCTCTTCATCTATTACAGGTATCGGTATTCCTATTCCGACAAAAAGCGAGACCCCGTATTTTGTAAAGGTACAGGCTCTTATATAATCAGTGGACATCTCTTTAAGATCAGCCGCAACAGCAATTGTCCCGGCAAGACCGGTGGGCGTACCATTGGCAAGCCTCTCCTTTTGAGGATTATGCTGAGTTCCCACCCAGGAGACAAATCCATCTGCCCCTCCGAGAAAGATCCTGGTTCCTATTCCTATTGTCCTGTAGTAGGGATCGTTAAGCAGCGGACTCAATTGTCCGGCGCTGGAAAAAGTAGCATTTCCAAACCTGGGGAGAAGTTTTCCCATATATGTATAGATCGTCCGGTTGGACGAATTTGTGGCAACAGCATAATTTTGATAGGCATTTCTTGGATTATAAAGGTATGCCTGATTAACAGTCTCCCTGGTAATAAATGTTTCTATCTCTTTACGCGGATAACAATCCGTACCATGGGACACAGCCTTTAGCTTAATGGGTTTTCCTGCTATAAGGTCCTCTATGACATGTGCGCCGCCATAGTCCATACCTTCTGTCTCGGAAAGCTCTGTTGCACCGATATACACATCTACTGCAGCTATGCCGGCATATGCAGGCACATCATTTAACCAGGCTTTTTCCATTCTTATTGGAGGGTCAGAATGGCCGAAGTTTATAAATGCTCCCGAAGAACACATCGGTCCAAAAGTAGCGGTGGTTACCACATCTACTTCTTTAGCAGTTTTTTTGACTCCCTTTTCCCTTACATGATCTATTATCTCTTCTGCGTTCAAGACAACCGCAGAACCATTCTTTATTTTCTGGTTGATCTCTTCAATTGTCTTTGCCATATTTAAAATGGATAAATTATAATTTCAGGTATTTTATAATACTCCAATAATATTCTTTTTCCAAATCATATTTGTACCTGACCTGGATATTCATATATGAACCGGATTTTAATATTACTGAATTCTGGAGCATTCAGAAAGGTTCCGGGGCAGCCTGATGATAAGGTAAATGCCCGGGAGCATAAGAGATCTCTGCCAATAATAAGATAAATGAGAGTTGATGCTAATAATAAAAGCAGGCCCATTCTTGTATCCGGGGCCTGCTTTTATAGTATAAGAATATCCGCACTAAGCCATTACTGGCCAGCAGCATAAAATTGGCGGCTGCTTATAGCTCATCCTCTTCATCCCGGTAGACCTCATAGGTTCCCTTACCGGCAAGAAAAACGGTTCCTTTTCCTTTTGCATACAGTTCAATATCCTTTCCGATCAGGGCAGCTGTAAAACCGCTTCCCTGCAGCTCCGCCTCTCCATTAAAGCCATAGTATAGCCACAGGTCATTATTTAACTCAACCTTGCCGCCATAACCTGTGATATTCTTATCCAGGTCGCCTTCAATATCTCTGACCAGCAGGGCTCCGTTTCCGGACAGTCTTATTATGCCATCAGTTGAAGCTGCAGTATTGGCCCTGATCCTGGCGACTCCATCACCACTTGCTTCGAGGATTCCTCTTCCCTTTAGTTTTATTGTATGGTCCTCATCCCAGGAACCTTCAAGAACTATGCCGGGAGCACTCTCCGCTGCAATAAGCACCGGATCAGCCTGGCTGTCAGCGAATGCAAGAGATGGCACGGAAAGAAGGATACAGGCAGCTGCCATAAGGGCAGCAAATATCCTTATACCTTTTGACCCTGGCCTGTTTTTAGATTCAGAGTTCTGTTTTTTACTTCTTTTTGCTGGCATTTTTACCTCCTTGATAATATTACCATTTATTATTCTGGTATTATTATTCCATGAGGATATGAAATATATTTTATGAAAATGTAAATTATTTGTAAGGTATTTCAAGGGAAAAAGTGTTTATGCTGCCGGCTGAATCAAAGAACAAACGGTAGCCGAGAAGCAAAGCCAGCCTTTTAGAAATTGCCAGGCCAAGGCCGAAATCCTTAATATTTTTAAAACCGGCTCTATCAGAGCGGTTAAACAGCATATTGATCTTTTCCTTATCAGCTCTTGTGATGGACCTGCTTTTATTATTTACAGAAAAAATTATATTACTGTCTTTTCTGTTTATAGCTATATCTATAGTTGAACTTTTTTCTGAATATTTTACAGCATTATTGATCAAATTAGACATAATGGATTGGAGCAGGTATTTATCACTAAAAATATATATTTTATCTCCTGAACCAAAGTTTTGTCTGAGGTTAATATTGTGTTTTAATAATTCTGGCCTGTAAAGGCTGATGAGGTTTACCAGGAGACCGACAATGTTTATCTTTACCTTATTTATCTCAATGATCCTGTTTTCCACTTTTGAGAGTATAAGGAGGCTACTGGTCAGGTTTTCAAGGTCCCTGGTCTTGGAGATCACGATACTAAGAGCCTGGTCCACTTCATCCTTATCATGGTAAACTCCGTCCCTGATCCCTATGGAGTATCCCTGTATGGAGGTGAGCATATTCTTTATCTCATGGGAGATCGTAGAAGTAAAGCCTTTTAATGAGTCCTGGCTTCTTCTGATCTTATCTTTCATAATGTCTATATTTTTAGCCAGGATGCTTATCTCGTCATTTCCTCCGGTATTTATCTTTACGCTATAATCTCCTGAAGAAATTTTTCCTACGGACCTGTTTAGCTTTAAAATCGGCCCCGACAGGTGCCTTCCCAATATAAATCCCGCAAGGCCAGAAAATATTAAAGCAATTAAAAAGATCACGGCCAGTGTTAGAAAATAGCTGGACCGGGGTATCTCTACCTCACCCTGATCCTTAAAGAAGATCGAATAATATTTCACATCTCCGGCCTCAAATTCATAAATTGAAACATAATATTTTCTATCGCTTATCTGGGAATCGATCAATCTGCCAAAATTTTCATTCTTGTCAGTCTGGTTAGAAAAGACCATGAAGCGCCTGAGGTCCTTATTTGAAAGAACTATTTCCTTAAACTGCCGGCCCGATAATCCCAGAGGGTTGAAGATGATATTATATTCCTCATCAATAATAGTTATTTTTATTCCCAGGATATTCTGAAATTTTTCTAATAGGTCCGATGACTGCAGATCATCTAATGCAGCTGAAGTCCTGGAATAATTCTGGCTTACAAAATCTGAAAATTTTCTATTCTGGGCAGATATCTCTTCAAGTCTGGTATTTCTATTATTGATCAAGAATATCTGGGTAAAGAATAAGGCTGTGAGGAATATAATAATAAAAAGAGTTGCAGCGATCGTATATGTAATTTTTTTCCTGATACTGAACTTTATGCCTTTTACTCTTTTTTTCTGTATATTATTCATTTGTATAATTTAATCTGTAGCCTGCGGACCATATGGTCTCGATAAAGACGCCATTTGGATCCCCAAGCTTTTTTCTCAGCTGTTTTATATGTACGTCAATAGTGCGGGACTGGCCGTAAAAATCAAATCCCCAGATATTCTGCAGCAGGGAATCCCTGCTTATTACTATGCCTTTATTGTCAGCTAAATAGACCAAAAGCTGGTATTCTCTATTAGTAAGTTTTACTTCTTTTCCACCTGCCCTGACAATTCTTGAATTAAGATCTATTTCCAGAGCTATCCTCTGTTTGATGCCTGTGCCTTCCTTGCCCAGTCTTAACTTCAAGACACTTTTACCCTTATCGCTCCTATCGAGCTCTTTTCTTCTAAAAATAGCCTTGATCCTTGCTGCCAGTTCGTGGGGATTGAATGGTTTTGTAAGATAATCATCTGCTCCGATCTCAAGACCCAGTATTTTATCTATATCTTCATTCCTGGCAGTCAGCATGATTATAGGAATGCTGCTGGATTCTCTTATCTTCTTACATATTTCCGTTCCGCTGATGTCAGGCAGCATTATATCCAGGATGACCAGGTCATAATCTGTGTTCTTTGAAAATAATTCCATCCCATCCGCACCATTTTCTGCGGGATCGGTATCTATGTTTTCTCTTAAAAGAAAATCAGATACCAGATTACGTATCTCGGGATCATCGTCGATTATCAGTATTTTTTTCATAATAGCCCTATTTTTTTGTAGTCCAGTATTCTATTTTAATAAAGCTATAGCTGTTATCATTTTCCTGTGATCCGGTGGAAGTATTCCAGAAATTCAGCGAACTGCACTTCTTTATCAAAACTTTCTTCCATTAGCTTGCGTCCATTCGCACTTATCGCTTTATAAGCGGCCCTATCCGACCACAGTTTAGAAATAGCCAACGCCAGCTGTCCGCTTTCACCGGGTTCTACCATATATCCTGTTTTGCCATCTTTTACAATTTCCGGAACCCCAGCCATTTTGGAAGAAACCACCGGTACATTCATAGACATAGCCTCAAGCAAGACATTCGGCAGGCCTTCTTTGTACAGGCTGGAAAGTACCAGAATATCAATTCTTTCAAAAACATACATCGGTTCCCGCGTAAATGGGAAAAAGGTAATATTATCACCGAGCTTCATCTCGCGGACTTTGTTTTTCAGCATCTGTTCGTCCGGCCCTTCACCAACAAGGATCAAGTGAAGGTCAGGAAAGCGATCTTTGACCAATTTTGATACTGCCTCCAGTAAAACGACCTGCCCCTTCCTTTCTTCAAACATCCCTACATTGCCCAGCACAGGGGAAGCATTCTCCGGCAGGGGATACCGCTTGAGAGAATCTCTTTTTCTTTCCTCATTTGAAGTAAAGCGCTTCACATCAGTTCCCTGATAGATCAATTCTGCCAGATCTTCAGGAATCTTATATGAATCGATCAGGTATCTGTATGTAAAATCCGTAATTGCGATCACTGTTGAGCGTATCGATTCATCCGGAAGATAGAATTTCCGTTCATATTCCGGAACAATGGTTCCGGTTTTTGGAACGAGGATCGTGTCAATATTATTTTCCCTGATGCATTCACCGGCGAAAACCGAGCAATGAAAGGAATTCCGCGGCGGGTGAACGGTGCAAACGGCTACATCACATGCTTGCAGAGCCTCTGTCCAGATTCTTTTATTTTCAGCATTCTTTGATACAACTTTTTCATAATCATAAGTAAATGCCTGTGCGCCTGCCTTTTTACATTCCCGGGCGGAAAAACTTCCTTCAGGAGCCAGGATCATTGTCTCTTCCCCGCGGTCCAAAAAGAACTTATTAGCCTCCGTTACCCATATCTGGGTACCGCCCCGCAAATGTGTATCTTCAATAAATCCTATATTCATTTTTTCATCCTTATTTTGTGTTTAATAATTCATCCAGGTATTTGCAGAAATTTTTACGCATGACCTCCGTGCTGTATCTCTGGCGGACAGCCCGGGTATTATGTTTTTTATATTGTTCCCGCTTTTTTGGGTCCGATAAGAGCCCGGTTATCTCACCTAAAAAAGATTCTGAGAAATCTTCTTCAGGAAATGGAATATAATGTATCTGTTGATCCTCCGGAAGATCTTTTCCCACAACGCTATCAAAAATCTCTGTGGGCCTGTACCGGCTGCATATAATAGGAATTCCCGCAGCACTGGACTCAATAATAGGCAGACCCCGCCCTTCTGTTTCACTGGGGAAAAGTACTGCAGTTGCCAACCGGTAAATATCTTCAATTTTAAGCTGTTTGAAATTTTTATCCTGGAAAGAGGTATGTCCGTCGACCCCTACGGAAAATGCCAAAAACAGGCGGCCGGCAATATTTTCCGG
>CAYRTF010000001.1:14989-33926 GCA_964427165.1 uncultured Actinomycetota bacterium
TCAATATAAGTCCTCAGTATATTTTCAAGATCGACCCTGTGTTCAATGGGCACCGGACCCGTGATATGGAGAATGATCTGCTGCCCCTTATTTTTTTCGAATTCATTCAAAAATGGAGGATACTTTAGCAGGGCGCCGATCAAATGAAGATCTTTCTCTATACGCTTCCTGCCCACGATCCGGGTGGGCTGAAGAAAATAGATGATCTGGTCAGAGGTCAGATCCAGGCTCCGCCCGCTGCGGCTGGAGCAGACCAGTGGTTTTTGACGGGTCATCCATTTCTTTAGATCATGCAAATGCGACCTGACAGCGATGGTCCGGATAAGCGGATTGCCATCTGACAATATGTGGGCCGTCCTCAGGCGTACCGATTCAATATCCTTCTTTGAGTAATATTTAAAAAATGCTTTACTGACCGAGGTAGAAACCTCAAAGATACGGTCCCTGGAAAATCCATTATCGCAAATAAGTTTTTTTGATTGCAATGCATTGATATTGACCTGGATCCACCTGCGGCCATTCCAGGGATATATTTTTTTTAAAAGAGAGAAAAACGGCACATTATTTATATTATGGAAGAATTTATCTCTGGGACCAGGCTCTTCATCCTGTTTTCTTTCCGAAGCAGGTCTTCCGCCTTCCCAATAAAAGTCATGGTTTGAATTGAGGACATAAAGGCCCATTAATTCCGATACCAGGATCGTGCATAATCCGGTAGCCATATTTCCCGGATTTGAATTGACGTTTACAGGGATCAGCAGTGAAATTTCATTTTCAGCAATATAGGTACCCAATTTTTTTGCAAGGCACACTGCCTGATTCCAGATCTCAACGGCCATTTTATGGGAAATTTTGGAATTTTCTTTCATATCCTGGTAAAAAAGTTTTTCAAACCATATGCCTCTATCCCATTTTGACCATCCGTTTGCACCACTGATGCGATGCTTTTTCCATTCCGGCTTAATAATATTATCTGCCTGCGGGTGAAAATCGCCTGAGATATAATGGATCACTGCCTTTTTTTCATCAGAAAGGATATCATATAAACACTGGGCGTATTTTGAAATTTCTATAGAAACACCATCGATACCAAGATCAAAGGTCCAGAACGCCATTCCGGCCCGCACTTTTTCGAAGAATTCATCCCGGCTGAATCGTTCAACCGGAGGAGCATTTTCTTTTATGTCTGCAAGGCTCAGGGAAATATCGGTCCAATTTTTGGGATCATAATTCTTAAGCTTTTTCATCATTTCAGAGAAGAGGTATTTTTTATTGCCTGGCTCCATCGGTCACATCCCTGTTTTTGTTTGCAGCACCTGCTTTTGGTCACTCTGTGCAATAAGTAAATTCTATTCTTTACTGACAAGGGCTATAAAATCTTCTATATTCTATCGGCCTATTTTAAATATTATATTTAGATGGCTAAAATATCACAAGAAAATTATATATCAATACCGGCCGGTCAGAGGGTCTATCGGCCGATCCAGAGTAATTTATAAGGTAAACCTGATATGGTTTTTTAAAAAATATGGAACCGCTCTTTTATTATATGGTTGTTTCTTGTATCAGGGGTGATGACAAAAGAAGTCAGTTTCTTATTTTTTATATTTCTAATATTTTATATAATTGACCGGTGGATATATTTTAGATGCAGGACCCGGCAGCCAGCAGGGCCCGGCAGTAAATGTAAGTTTATTAGAAAGAAAGGTTTTACAATATGGCAATGAACACGAAGGTAAAAAATCCTCTTATCCTGAGTATCGTATCCACTATATTCCTTATCCCGGTGCTGATACTTACGATGTATCTATTTGGTTCGGTAAACTGGATAATGCTTTTAGTGACAGCAGTCATCTATATAGTCGTTATTTTTTTGGTCTTTTTCGTCTATGGTAATCTTGGTAAAAAATAGTTGTTTCACATGGCGGACGGAAAAGATATAAATATAAGAAGGGTCTCGCACGGCAGTTTTTCGTGTGGTGATAGGGATATCTACAGAAATAAGATATCGGCAGAGGGAAGGTACAGTTTCAGGCTGGACTACAAATATAGCGGCTTATATATAATATGTGACCGGGATATTGGTAGTGAGCTGGAAGAACCGGTTTTAAGTTTTTACCGGGATATCGAAGCTGTAATAGACGGGCGACCAGATTTTGAAAAAAGTTTGATACCCATAAAAGCAATGAAAGATCTCCCCCGGATAATAAAGGAGATGTGCGGTGCAGGCGGGGTATTTGGTGTCGGGCCGATGGCTTCCATAGCCGGTGCATTATGTGATCATCTTGCAAAGAGCATAGGCAGATGCAGTTTTCTGATGATAGAAAACGGCGGGGATGTATACATAAAGAGCAGTAGCCCGCTGGAGGTGGGCATATTTACAAAAAACATCTATTTTGGGGACAAGATCACGCTGCTTATAGAAGCAGGGCAGACTCCATGTGGAATATGTTCTTCATCTGGAAGCTTTGGCCACTCCATGAGTCTTGGGAAAAGCGACCTTGTAACGGTACTGTCAAGGACTGCCACAATTGCTGATGCTGCAGCAACTTCAATAGCAAACACTATAAATTGTGAAGAAGATATAAATAAGGCGATCACCCGTTTTAGTAAGTACAAAGAGGTGGAAGGCCTTATAATTATAAAGAATAAAAGGATCGGTTTATGGGGGGGACTTCAGCTTGCCACTGAAATAAAAAAAGAGAAAGATTAACCCCCGGACAAAACCCCGGGTTTGCGCTATTGCTGTAATCTTCTGAATGCCGATACAACATACAGCAAGCACTTTGACAAATAACAGGATAATGAAATAAAATGGATATAAATCAATGGATGAGTCTAGTATCTTCTAAGGTTTTGTCTCTTTTTTCCTTTCAGTCTGTTTGAATGAATCATTTCCGGTCCCGATTATGCTCTGGCCCTTAAAAAGTCCGCCCTTAGCTATTGTAAGCAATGCATCTTTCTGGCTAAGATTTCCAATGAATTTTCCTGTGGAGGATATCTCGACTTCTCCGGAAGCGATCATCTCGCCTTTAAATGACCCTGCTATTATAGCATCTTTTGCCCTTACGGTTGCGTCCACTTTTCCCTCTTTTCCAATAACGATTTCCTTATCCGTGACAATCTCTCCAGTCACAGTACCATCTATTCTTGTTGAGCCAGGTGAATTTATTTTTCCAGCTACAGTCACACCCTCAGCTATAATGGTTATTGTCTTACTTCCCTTAACATCGGGATTTTTTCTTGATAACATCTAATACCTTCCTTATGATAATTTATAGTCCGGATATCCGGCTGGCAGTAATTATAGCACTTTTCAAAAATATTTTTCTGATTTCTATAATTTGCTTAATCAATGTTTTATTAAATAATATTCATACTCTACCAGTTCCGTTAATAAGATATAATACTTGTGAAACTTACTAACAAATAATACCAGTGAGGCCATTATGCAAAAAAGAAAGTTTTTTATTATTCTTGCAGCAATTCTAGTATTTTCTCTTATAGGTTTATCTGCAACATGTTTGGCTCCTGGTGAATCTCCGGCTTTGGAGCTTGAGATATATGATGGCCCTGATTATTCAGAGTCTAATAATATGTGCTACTACAGGATAGAAGTTACGGCAACAGGTATGCCTGAACCGGAAATTGAATTTGATGAAGATGATAATATTAGCCCGCTTGGTCCTGGCAGAGTGGAGGTGGGTGCAGGGGTAGGTGATTCTTATGCTCTTACAGCCACTGCCACCGATTCAGAAGGTTCTGCTACAGATTCTATTGACCTTAGTTGAGGGTGTGAGGAGCCAGAGCCAGAGCCTGAACCTGAAGCAGATGAAACCTATATTGAGGCAACTCCAGAAATATCGGGCTATATAACTGTGGAGAGAAGTGTGATTCATAGTGATCAAGCGCGTATGGGTGATGCGCATACTTCAGATAACTGGGGAAAAGGTTATTTAAGTTTCGACATTAGTGGGTTACACGGCAAAACAGTTCAAGATGCGGAAATAAATTTTATAAATTTTGGAAGCTGGGGTGATCCAGAGTCACTTGCTTCCTATATTGTGGTTAAGGTATACAATTATGTGAGACTTGATCCTTCAGATTTTGCTGTCGGTGGAGTACAACTAGTAAATATACCTATTTCCGCTGCTTCTTATACAATCAGTGGAAACACTTTAAAAAATGAACTGCAGGATGTACTTGATAATGAAATAAGAGATTATTTCCAAATTAAACTTGGTCTCGATGTTGCAACAAATGATAATGGGATGGGGGATGGTATTATCATCAACTGTAATGAAGCAGTACTTTATATAAGTTATACTGATTAGTAAATAGTAGTGAAGTGAAGAACAGTAAAGGTAGATTCTATCGGTCTTATCATATTATGGGCAGCCCATTGTTTACTGTTTTGGAACCATATTAGAAATGATGTACTAAGTCTAAATAAGTTAAAAATTACTAATAGCTTTAAAATTCTGTGATATAATTCAATAATTACAAAAATACTAAGTTCAACCATTCAAACAATGTAGAATGATTTATAAGTCCCAGTAAAAAAATATTTTCCTATTAGCGGGGTGATTGATAAATACTTTTCTTAAGTGACATAGAAAGAATCCTATATTTATTTTTAACTTTTTTTTACTCGTATCAGCTGTTTTATCTTTTTTTTATGTTGTTAAAGAGACGAAAGAAAGTAGTAAAAGTAGATGAGTCAATCCAATTGTATAATTATGGTATTGTCATTGCAGCCAGAAATGAAGAAAATGTAATTGGTTACTTAATAGACAGTATTCACAAACAAAGCTATCCTAGGGAAAAAATCCGTATCTATGTCATTGCTGATAATTGCACAGACCAGACAGCTTCAGTGGCCAGAGAAAATGGTGCAATTGTCTTTAAACGTTCAAATACTCAATATGTGGGAAAAGGTTATGCCCTAAATAATTTATTTCATTGTATTTTTGAGACAGATAGTTTTTGTGATGCCTTCATAATACTGGATGCAGACAATCTACTGACCAAAAGCTATATTGAAGAAATGAACAAGACCTACAATAAAGGATTCAGGGTAATCACCAGTTACCGAAATTCAAAGAATTATGGATCAAACTGGATTTCGGCTGGTACCGGATTATGGTTCTTGAGAGAATCTAAATACATTAATAATGCACGTCTATGTTTAAAAACCAGTTGTGCCATATCCGGTACAGGATTTCTGATAAAAAGAGAATTAATCGAGAAAGAAAAAAGCTGGAACTATTTTCTTTTAACTGAGGATCTTGAATTTACTGTAGATCATATTATTAAAGGGGAAAAAATTGGCTATTGTCCACAGGCTATGTTCTACGATGAGCAGCCAATTACTTTCAAGCAATCCTGGAATCAACGTCTCAGATGGGCTAAAGGATTTTATCAGGTATTGGGAAAATATGGCTTATCTCTGGTAAAAGGTATTTTTACAAAACATAGTTTTGCATGTTTTGATATGCTTTTGTTTATTTTTCCTGCTTCACTTCTTTCACTGCTCATCTTGATGATTTACTTTACCAAGCTTATAGATATATTGCTTTTAATGAATTCATCAATGCTTATTCAAGGTATTATCCCTATACTACTTAATTTCTTGTTCCTTTACTTGTTTCTGTATGTGATCGGTCTGGTCACCACTATTACTGAATGGCCGAAAATACAATGTAGGACAGGTAAAAAAATCCTGTACACCTTTACCTTTCCACTATTTATGTTTACCTATATACCTATAACACTGGTTGCATCTTTTACTAATGTTACTTGGAAACCTATAGAGCACCCAATTGGTTGTTCAATAGAACAGGTACAAATTCTAAAATATTCAGAGTTAACTGGATATATGGGGAACTCAAGTAAAAAATAATTTATTATTACTTATTGATATATTAATTAGTATTTAGTGGTAGCCCACAGGGGATTCGAACCAGATAAGAAGATAGTTAATCCTTGATAAATTATCTATCTAGATTCTTCCGGATAGTTCTACACAATATGGATTCAAATACTAGGCTTGTAGCTTAATACCCCTGGCATAAACTCTGGTATAAAGATTGTGTAATTTTTAAAATACTTTAATTTTCGAATATAAAAATATAGAATTAAATGAAATTAATTAATAATATTTACTAGATATAATATGAGATCCAACAGTTATTATAAAAAACTTATCCTTATTCTTACCGCATCATTTATTGCAATCATATTATTTACCTCCGCTGTTTCCTGCAAGTTTATTGATCCCGGTGAGGAGATTACTGAAGAAACCGAGGAAGATACAGTTACCGGACCAGAGGAATCAGATAAAATAGACAAAGATAGCGGGCAGAAAGTAATGGTTGAAGAGGAAGAGGATATTGCGGTAAAAATATGGATAGAGGACTTAATACCGGAGGAAATAGCATCTGAAATATTTGATTTATTAGAATATGATCCAGGGATAGAAATTGTAGATTTTAAGGAGCAGGCACAGGTAGTACTTGAGATCCTGCCTGCCGGAGCAGTACCTGCTGCGGGTCCAGATACTTATGAAGATCTTGGAATATACTACATAATGGCTCCTGTAGTCTCATTCTATAATATAAGTGATGGGACAGCATGGGAAAATATCCTGGATTGGTGGTCAGGAGACACAACTGTATTTGATGGTATTTTTGATGTGGACGGTCCTCCACAGATGATAATCGGGGATGTAGATCATGGAATACTTCAAAAGATACTGGGACAGTCATTAAATGAAAATATACAGGTAGTTACCGGGGATGCAGTACAGGACAGCCTCAGGATAATCGAAGGAGCAATAGCGATCACTTCCTTTGAAAATATCAATAAACAGTTCAAGGTACTTTCGGTAAGTGAGATGTCTGTGTTTGACAGGGAGCTTGATTACAATGATTACCCTCTGGCATTTTCGGTAATGCTTACCGGTACAGATAAAGAAGCTGTTCAAAGCGCAGCAGCGTACTTTGAGGGGATAGAGATCACAAACCGTGATATGTCAAAGTTTACGAGCCTTATGATGACAGGTGTTACAGCAATGGTAAGAGGTACAGCCAATCGGATGGAAAGATATGGCAATAAATATCCCGGAGAAAAAATTGTAGATGTCTTAAGAGATGCCGATATTACTCATATAAGCAATGAAGTTCCATTTAAAGAGGGCTGCGAAGTATCAGTGGACAAGTTTCCATATTTTTGCAGCAAACCTTCATATATAGAATTGCTTGATTATGTCGGAACAGACGTAGTGGAGCTGACGGGAAACCATATGAATGACCAGGGTCATGAATGGTTTATATACACATTGGAGATGTATGATGAAAAAGGCTGGCCCTATTTTGGAGGTGGAAGGGACCTGGAAGAATCATATAAGCCCGCGATCATCGAATCCAATGGAAATAGATTTGCCTTCCTGGGATTTTGCTGGTGGGGTCCTGCATATGATTGGGCTACAGAAGATACTCCAGGATCGGCACCGCCCGATTTTGAGGAATTTGAGGAGATAATAAAGGATCTTAAAAGCCAGGGATATATAGTTATATTTACTTTTCAATATCTTGAGAGTTATCAATATGAGCCCGTGGGCCAGCAGAAAATTGATTTTAGGAGGATGGCAGAGGCAGGCGCTGATATCATTAGCGGAAGCCAATCCCACCATCCCCAGGGAATTGAATTTACAGAAGGCTGGTTTATAAATTATGGGCTCGGAAACCTGTTTTTTGACCAGATGGCCGAACTCGGCACAAGGCAGGGGCTCATCGCAAAACATATTTTCTATGAGGGTGAACACATAAATACCGTGATCATTACAACCATGCTTGAAGACTATAGCCAGCCGCGTCTTGCCACACAGGAAGAAAGGGCCCTTATACTAGAGTCTGTCTTTGAAGCAAGTATCAGATAATACCGGATCGGGTTGGCGGATTTGTATTTTATACCCGGATGATCTACCATACAGCAGGTGTTTGTGCGTTTAGGGATTAGAATTATTTTGAAGATATAATAAGAATATGGATGAAGAAAAGAAAGTTGAAAAACCGGGCAGAAAAAGAGGCTTGAGAAGAGGACGTAAAAGAGTAAAGGATAACCAGAAGAAAATGCCCTTTATCGACCATCTGGAGGAACTGCGTAAAAGGATAATAGTCGTTCTTGCAGTATTTGTAGTACTTTTCGGGGCAGCATATCCTTTCCGCAATACACTTCTCGATCTGCTTACAAAACCACTAATAAATAAGGAACTGGTTTTCCTGGATATAACAGAACCCTTTCTTGTAAACATAAAGATATCATTTATGGCTGCGGCCATGGCAATAATGCCGCTGCTGGTGCTTCAGATAATAAGTTTTGCCTTCCCTGCATTCAGCAAGAAGATCAGAAAAAGGATAATACCTGTGGCAATACTGTTTTTCATCCTATTCTATGGCGGGGTCACCTTCTGTTATTTTTTAATGATCCCCATAGCTGTGAACTGGCTTATATCACAGGGAGCCGAACTCACACAGACCCTCAGTGTCACAAAATACGTAACCTTTATCGGGTGGTTCCTGATCGGGGCCGGTGTTATATTTGAGCTGCCGCTTGCCCTGGTGTTCCTTATAAAGATTGATATTTTAACAGTCAAGCAGCTAAGGAGGCAGTGGAGGGTAGTATATATAGTCATACTTCTGCTTTGCGCAATAATCACGCCTGACTGGAGCCCGGTCACGATGGGGGTTCTGGCGGCACCCATGATACTTCTATATGAGCTTGCCCTGCTGCTTGCAAAGGTTATATAGGAAAATATGGACCCGACCTGATATAATCATAAGTAAGGTATTTGGATACCTGATATGGACACTAATAGTGTGAGCAGCGGTTTAAGAGATTAAAACAGGATGGAAAAGTATCTTTTTATTTGGAAACAAGTATAATATTTAGTCTATAACAGCATTAAAATGTTAAAAAGAGAGGTGAAGTCAGTCATATGTTTGGATTAGGATGGCAGGAACTTGTAATAATATTAGTAATAGCACTAATCATTTTTGGGCCCAAGAAATTACCCGAACTGGGAAAATCCTTAGGTCAGGCTATCAGGGGCTTCAGGGACGGGACCACTAAAGCAACCGAAGAAGCAAAAAAAGAATTGAAGGAAATAGAAAAAGCAGTAAAAGGCGATGAAGAATAAAGCAGCCTGGATGATCATATAGTTCTTTTATTTATTCATCTACACTATTGATATGGTAAACAGGGCAGAAAAGTCAACTGCTGTGGAGTATGCTGAGGGCGCCGGCTCCGGTGATTTTGCCATAGTGACCGATAGTGCTTCCGACATAACAAAAGAGATAGCGCTAAAATACAATATCAGCATTGTCCCTATTTATATTCACCTGAACGGCAAAGAGTTCAGGGATGGCATAGACATAGACTCAAACAGGATCTACAAACTTCAACAAAAAGAAAAAGCCGTGTTTTCGACCTCTTCTCCATCACCTCATGATTTTGTCGAAGTGTATAAAAGACTCTTAAAAAAGTATGATAAAATATTTTCCATACACATAAGTTCTGACCTGTCTGCCGTGATGAAGTCGGCTCTTATAGCAAGGGACCTTCTTGATGCTAAGGAAAAGATAGAAATATTTGACAGCCGCTCAGGCACGATGGGAACAGGTTTTATGGTCATAGCAGCTGCCAGGGCCATAGAAAAGGGATATTCTTCCGGAGAAATATTAAGGATTCTTTCATTTCTTAAGGAAAATATCCGGCTGTATGGGACCATAGATACCCTGAAGTATTTAAGAAGGAGCGGAAGGGTCCCCGGAATAGCAAGTTTTGCCTCCAGGCTTCTCATGATAAAACCAATGCTCGGGATAAATAATGGTCTGGTGGGGATGATAGGGATATCGTTCACAAGATACGGTTCCCTCCGGGAGATAACCAGAAGAGTGATCAGGGACTTTAGAAAAGAGCGGTGGATAATGGTCTCAATAATCCATACACTCGGTTTTAACGAGTCCCGGAAAATACTCAAGAAGCTGCAGGGACCATTGAATATTGTCTATTCGATGATCACAAAGTGCACGCCTGCGGTAGGTGCCCATACAGGTCCGGGACTAATAGGGATAATCGTCAGTAAGCTTGACAGGGAGATAGCGGACCTTTTTATATAACTGGTATGGCTCCTTAATCCTTTTCTCCGAATACTGTTGCTGAGAAGATATATATCTCACAGCCACCGCTCCTGTAGCAGTCACCGGGAAGACCTGCCTTCATGCATGTATGCTCAAGAAATTTCATCCTGTCAAAACCATATTCTACTGCCACCTGGGGAAGTAGAAGACCCTGATTAAAACCTTTTTTGATCAGTATCCCGTGCTTTCCGACTTCTATCTCATTTAGATCTTCCGTCTTCCATAGCGGAGAAAGTGCGGATATCTCTATATCGATCTCATCAAGTTCATCAGCAGATACCGGAGGAAAACGGGGATCGGCGGTACTGGCCTGTACGGCCATATTGCTTACAGTTAGCCATAAAGGTGTCTCCGCAATAATATTTCCTATGCAGCCGCGCAGCTTTCCCCTATTATGGATAGTTACAAATGCTCCGCATTTGGTCTCCAGGGTAGGGTCACCCTCTATATCATGATCTATCTGTGCAGTTCCAAGGACTGTATTCCTGATAGTATCCCTGGCTATTTTGAGAAGAAGTTTTTTTTGTTTTTCTGAAAGTTCAAGATTTTTCATAAATATCTCCCAAATCCGGAGGTTCTATTTATCATATGGACACTGGCTATCTATTTTTTATAAAATGCAGCAGACAGGTATCCTACAACTGAACTCCTGTCACCTGATACATCCCCGGAATTTGCATATTTGATGATCTTTGAAGAGTCTGCTCCCATTGCTGCGGATATCATCATTGCAGCCACTACAGGACCCCCGCCGCACAACTCTGCTTTACCTGCAATAAATTCTTCCATCAGTCCGCCAGTATCAAATGAACCGATAAGCCCGCTTACCTTTTCGTCAAGTCCTGAAGCAGTATCGTATGGGTGATAATGAGATAGGTCAGTACTTGCGATTATTAGTATATTATCATCCGAAAAAAGCTCTCCTGCAATACTGCCAAGCGCTTCAATATTTTCCCTGCTCTGGTTTCCGATCACTACCGGCACAATACTCATATCCTTCCCGAATATGACCTGCAGAAAAGGCAGCTGTACCTCAAGGCTGTGCTCGTCACGGTGCCCATAAGCAGACCGCTGGATCAGGGGACTGGACCCAGCAAGTGCGTCTGCCCTGCCCTTATCGACCTTAACCGGTCCAAGCGGAGTCTCATAGGCATCACCATGATATACTGAAGCGTAGTCAAAATATTCTGCATGTGATGGCGCTATTATGAGTATGCTGTCGTACTTGATGCCTGCGACCTGCCTGAAGGAGCAAGCTGCTATTTGTCCGGAATATATATAGCCTGCATGCGGGCTTATAATGGCTTTTATGTTTTGCAGGCCCAGCGGTTCAGCACTTTCCATGAACCCACTGATCTGTTTCATTAGTGCATCCGGATCAGCAGGGTAAAAACTTCCTGATGCTATACTTTTCCTTATAAGGTTATCAAATGCCATTTGAATCTCCTTCCTGGATTTTTATTAAAGCCAGATCCCTTCATGGTATTAAAATCTTCTCTAATACCATATATATACCGGAGTCTTCATATAATAGTATTATATTTGTTTTGCCGGATTTTAAAACAATATAAAAATTATTTTGCTCATAAACAAAATGAGTTATCATTTAGACTATATTAGCAATAGGGAAGATTAATAATAATTAAATCATTATTAGCAGGAGAAGTTATTTATGGTATATATTCTGGGTGTCGATGCTGGAGGGACCAAGACCACCGCCCGCATTGCAGACAGCAAAGGCAATAAAATATCACAGTCAATATCCGGATCAGGAAGCTTTACCAGTGTTGGTGTAAAAAAGGCGGCGGATAATGTTAATAAAGCAATATTTGATGCTATGGGACTGGCAGGGATAGATAAAGAAATAAGGTTTGAAAGTTCTTGTTTTGGTTTTGCAGGATTTAATGTCCCTGATGATATCGGGCACTATAGAAAGATAGCCCATAATGATACATTAAAAAATCATCTTGATCTCCAAAAGAGCCTTATAGTTAATGATACAAGGATCGGACTGGAAGCAGGAAGTGATGCGGTAAATAAGCTCATTATAATAGCGGGCACAGGGTCCAATTGTTTTGGAATAAATGAAAGCGGGGAGCAGGCAGGTTCAACAGGATGGGACTATCTGCTTGCAGATGAAGGAAGCGGATACTCAGTGAGCGTGAAAGCTTTGAGGGCAGTTATGAAAGCATATGATGGCAGGGGGAAAAAGACCCTGCTCTCGTCCGCTATTTTAAGTGAGCTGGGATTAAGAAAGGAAGTGGATCTTATTGGCTGGGCCTATGGAGAGGTATTTTCAAAGGAAAGGATAGGCTCTATCGCCCGGCTGGTATGTCAGGCTGCATATGACGGAGATAAGGTGAGCAGGAGAATTCTAGCTGATGAAGCGGAGGAAGCGGTACTGTCTGTTACAACAGTGGCATCAAAACTCGGACTGGCAGGCAAAAAATTTGATATTGTGTTTGTGGGGGGTCTCTTTAAGTGTGAAAGATATTTTAAGGGTCCTGTGATGGGCAGCCTTGAAAACAGATTCAGTAGAATAAACTTTAAACCGCTTGTTGCCAATCCGGTAGAGGGTGCAGTTAAATTAGCTATTGAAAATCTATAGCATTTTTATTAATATTGCTATTTGCGGGGCCAGGGCAAATAATTGGTATTTGTTCTCTTGACAATCTACCTGTTGATGTTGATAATGATAAGGCAAATTTTTTTTGCCGGTGTAGCTCAGTTGGTAGAGCAGCTGATTTGTAATCAGCAGGTCGTCCGTTCAAATCGGATCGCCGGCTCCATTGTGGAGGAGTGCCCGAGTGGTCAAAGGGAGCAGACTGTAAATCTGCCGGCGCAGCCTTCAGAGGTTCAAATCCTCTCTCCTCCACCATAAACATCCAGCCCGTGTAGCTCAGTTGGTAGAGCATTTCCTCGGTAAGGAAAAGGCCATCGGTTCAAATCCGATCGCGGGCTCCACTTAAACTAGTATTTCAGTCAATGGTCTCCTTGCTTAAAATAATTCTTGTATCTCTCTAATATTTTTACTAAAAGTTTTATTAATAGAAGTATAAAATATTATTTTACAAAAATATTTATATCTGGTATAGTTATAAGGATTTTTAAATATTTGGAACTGACAGAGACTTCAGTAGAAGATATTAAATCAATATGAAAAATAGGATTTGGCTATGGCGGAATCCATTGCTTAGTCGAAGTAATACCCATTTATCTTATTTTTATTAATAATATTCAAACATCGAATTTTTAGGCTGTTTAAAAATGAAGAAAATTAAAATTGGTTTATTAAACAAAAAAAGAGGTAATTTTAGGATACAAGAAAAATTTGTAGGTGCAGATAATGTAATTGATGAAACATACAAGGAGGTTGCCCATCACAGGCAGGCATTGATTGATGCCGGTTACGAAGTATGCACCATCAGTTATAGCGGATCTTTTATCAGGGACCTGGTGGAAGACAATGTTGATCTGGTATTCAATGTCTCAAGTATGGCGGAAGCTGCTATATTGGAAGAACTGGAGATACCTTTTGTGGGATCTGATACTGCTGCAATTGCTATTGCGGTAGATAAGTCATTATCAAAAATGATATGGAAAAGCAAAGGATTGCAGACATCTCCCTTCCGGGTTGCAAAATCCATAGAGGATTGCTATATGTTTAAAGAGGACCCACCTTTTGATTATCCTTTATTTATTAAACCCGTCGCAGGCAGGGGAAGTGCCGGAATTGATGACAACTCTGTTGTTAAAAATTATGAACAACTCATAAAAGGTGTTGAAAAAAGATTAAACACAATAAAGCAGCCTGTTTTAATTGAAAAATTTTTGCAGGGAACAGAAATTTCTTTTGGTCTGATAGGCAATGAAGGTGATATTAAAGTACTTCCACCACTTGAGATTTCTTTTAATGGAACTGGAAGTTTTTTAACATTCAATAAAAAAGAAATCGATGATGATACTTTCTATTGCCCGGCCCGGCTAAATGATGAAGATATCTGCAGGATCAAGAAATTTGCAAAAAAAGCTTATCAGGTTATCGGCCTTAAAGATTACGGACGGGTCGATACTGTATTGACCAGAGAAGGTCCTTATCTTATAGAAATTAATTCTTTTGCGGGATTGATGTGCACACCAAAAGAAAAACCGCATAGCTACATCGGGTTCATGGCTGCTGCAGACAATATGAGTTCTTCAGATTTAATCGGAGATATTATAAAATCAGCTTTAAAAAGGTATAAGATGATCTAATGTCCAGATTGGAAATAAACATAGATAAAATAAAGCACAATGCCAGGACATTGAAAAAGGAGTTTGCAAAGAAAGGCATTACTATTACTGCTGTAATAAAGGGGGTAGCAGGTTCTCCTGAAATTGCAGATGCAATACTTGAGTGCGGGATCAGCACTATAGCGGTTTCCAGGGTCCAGGACATCAAGAGAATGAAAGAATCTGGTATAAAAGCAGAGTTTTTAATTACACGCTTACCTATGCACACCGAAGTCCAGGATATTGTCAAATATGCTGATATAAGCTTGAACTCTGAAATATCAACAGTTAAATTATTGTCTGAACATTCCCTTAAGCAGGGCAGAATACATAAAGTAGTATTGATGCTGGAGCTGGGTGATCTAAGGGAAGGTATCCTGCCTGAAAATATGGATTCTATTATTGAACAGACAATACCGCTTAAGGGCGTCAAGCTATACGGAATAGGCGTAAATCTTGTTTGCTTTGGGGGCATAGAGCCATCAGATAAAAATATGACTGAATTATCTCAAATAGTGGACCATATCCAGGAAAAATATCATATAAAAATAAAAATGGTATCAGGTGGGAATTCAGCAAATTACCAGTGGCTTTCTCAAACAGATAATACCGGAAACATCAACAATTTAAGAATTGGTGAAGCTATTCTATTAGGTAGGGAACCTATGCATAAGAATAGGATCCCGGATCTATATATCGATGCGTTTACCCTGGTATGCGAGGTAATAGAAAGCAAGTTAAAACCCTCGCTGCCATATGGTAATAAATGCCAGAGTACATTTGGAGGCAAACCTGAATTTGCAAATATAGGAGCTATTAATCGTATAATCGTCGGTATCGGGGAACAGGATGTTGATACAAAAGCTATAAAGCCCAGAGTCAAAGCCGATATAATCGGAGCAAGCAGCGATCATCTGATCCTGCACGCAAAAAGTAATAATATTAAGGTAGGAAGTGAAATAGAGTTTGATATTAAATACCCTGCATTGCTTAGATTGTCAACTTCCCCCTATGTGAAGAAAGTATACAGGCATTGATCTATGAAGGATTCGATTACTGAAAGTACCAAATGTTCAGTATCAAAACCATTATAGCAAAGATATGGAGCTTCCAGGGTTTAAACTTCATAAATTAACAGGAAAAGAAAAAAATCTTGAAGTCATTCCTTTTCCAGTTAAAGCAGATGGTAAAGACAAGAAAGAAAAATGAAAAAGCGCAATAATATAGGATATATGCGCTACCTCAAACTATCTTTTTGCATGAATCTCTTTCGACAAGCAATGCATCCAGGACAGTCTTTTTCTTAGGAATCTTATTTTTGTTTATACTGTCGATCAGTATTTTTGCGGCATTAAAGCCCATCTCATATTTTTGCTGGGCCATTGTAGTAAGCGGAGGGGTAATAAGGGATGAAGTAAAAATATCATCAATGCTGATAATCGATATATCTTCAGGTATCATGATACTATTTTGCTTACAATACCGGTAAGCGCCAAATGCCATAAAATCACACATGGTAAAGACAGCAGTTATATTATTAGTTTTTTCAAGCAGTCTTTTAGCTGTCAGAAACCCGCTTTCAATGCTTTCCTCACCTTCTACAACAAGTTCTTTTTTGTACTTGATCTTATTTTCATCAAGTGCCTGCCTGTAGCCTTTCAAACGATCCTTAAAGATCTTTATTTTCTGGGGAGACGAGACTACCCCGATCCTCCTATGGCCCATTTTTATAAGGTAATCCGTTGCATCATAGGCGGCCTTAAAATTATTAGTTATTACATAAGATGAATCAAGGTCCGGAATATATCTGTCTACAAGGACTACGGGGATCTTTTTCTCTATTATTTCGTTTACAAAGGCACTGTCCTTTTTACCGCCCGCGATTCCGCTAAATATTAAACCGTCAATACTCCTGCTGACAAACATATTAAGAGAGGCTGTCTCTATTTCATAATCATTATCAGTATTTACTAAAATAACATTATATTTATTCCGCCTGGCATAGTCGTCCACGCCTCTTACGATTTCAGGAAAAAAGGGATTGATTATGTCCGGCAGTATAAGTCCAATATAATTTGTTCTCTTTGTCCTCATGCTCCGGGCGATCTGGCTGGGCCTATATCCAAGTTCGTCTGCGATATTAATTATTTTTTCCCTGGTCCTTTTATTAACAAGACCGGGATTATTAAAGACTCTTGATACTGTCATATGGGATACATCAGCTTTTTTTGCTATTTCATATATATTTGTCATTTTTACTCTATCTTGCTCTCCAGCCTTTTTGGTAATAATAAACATTTTAAAAAAGCTGCTTGACAACTATTTTAAAACAGTGTATTGTTATCTATAACAGTTATCTATAACAGTTAACAGTAATAATTATTCTAAAAATTATAACCTACCATAATAGATAATACAATTTGATAAATTAAGATTTTTAAGAGTTTTTTAAACAGAGTAAAAAAGGAGACAATCGATGTCAGGAAATGAGATCAAAGTAGCGTTAGTAGGAATAGGATGCTGCGCAAGCCATCTGGTACAGGGAATATACAAGTACAAGGACGTAGAAGATAATTCTAAATGGATACCAGGGCTGATGCACCCTGTACTTGGTAAGTACAAAATAAGAGATATCAGATATGTTGCTGCATTTGATATAGATAAGAACAAGATCGGCAAGGATCTGTCGGAAGCAATTTTTGCAAAACCGAATAATATGACAAAATTTTCCGATGTCCCTGTACAGGATGTAGAAGTAAAAATGGGGCCTATCTATGACGGAGCCCCGGACCACCTTAGAGCATATTATGATGTGGCAGATGACGAGACACCATGCGATGTAGTAAAAGAACTAAAAGATTCCGGTGCAGAGATACTTGTAAATTATATCCCTACAGGATCCGAAGAGGCTGCCAAATTTTATGCAGGCTGCGCCATTGAAGCAGGATGCGGCTTTATAAACTGCATGCCTGAGTTTATCTCCTCAAATGAAGAATATGTGGAAAAGGCCAAAAAGGCTAAAGTACCTCTGGTTGGTGATGATATAAAGTCTCAAATAGGGGCCACAATACTCCACAGGGTGCTGACCCAGTTATGTGTCGACAGGGGAGTTAAGATTAACAAGACCTCTCAGCTAAACTTTGCCGGTAATGGAGATTTTATAAACCTGGTTAAAAGGGGAGAGAGCAAGGAATTCTCAAAACAGGCATCAGTAGAGAGCCTGATACCATATAAAGCTGAAGTCTCTGTAGGTTTCGGATTTATCGGATTGCAGAATGATAATAAGATCTGCCGGATATATTTTGAAGGTGAAAACTTCGGGGGAAATCCCGTTCTAATAAATCTTGAATGCTCGATAGAAGACTCAGCAAATGCAGCAGGTATTATAATCGATGCTATTAGATATGCAAAAATAGCACTGGACAGGAGAATTGGCGGTCCACTGCTGTCCGCTTCATCCTATCTTATGAAGCATCCTCCGAAGAAATTTCCTGATGAAGAAGCTAAAGATAATTGTGAAAAATTCATAAAAGGAGAAATTGATTGGTAGACGTAGTCTGTCTGGGACATATATTAAATGAGAAGATTATTTTTCCGGACAAAGTGATAGCTCCCGTGCTGGGCTCTCCAGCAGCCTACTCTTCGGTGTGTTTGGCATCGCTTGGAGTAGATGTAGGCATAGTAACAAAGATTGGCCCGGATTTTCCCGAAGACCTCCTGGAAGTCTATGATAGAGCCGGAGTTGATAAGGAAGGGATAAGCGTGGGAGAAGCGTCTACAAACAATGAACTTATATATGATAGTGATGGAAATAAGACATTAAAGTTTATAACAAGAGCTGAGGATATCAAATATAGAGATATCCCAGCAGAATATCATAATGCAAAGATATTCTATATCTGTCCAATGGATTACGAGATCAATATGGACACTATAGAGAAAATATCAAAACTCGGTAAAACTATGATCGTAGATCTTGGAGGCTATGGCGGAGGGACTTCGGCGAATCATCCGCAGGTAAAAGATGGTTCCAAGATAAAGGATCTGTGCCCCTATTTTAAAATAGTCAGAGCCTCTATTGAGGATCTTTACCATATATTTGGGCATGATATATGCGAGGGGACCGCAGCAGAGAAAATACTTGGTTGGGGAGCAGAAGGTGTTGTGATCACCCTGGGAGAGAAAGGCTCATATGTGAGGGCAGCCACAGAAAAAAAGAGTATTCCTGCCTACCCCATAGAAGAATTTGTGGACCAGACAGGTGCGGGAGACTGTTTTTCAGCAGGTTTTATGGCCAAGTATCTAAAGAGCGGTGATCTATTTACTTCGGCAGCATACGGCTGTGCAGTGACCTCCTACATTATCGAAAGAAGTGGTGGCGTCTCGGCAAAGAGGATGCCTGATATTGAGGAAGTGGAAAAAAGAGTAAAAGTAATAGCTTAAGTTTTACGAAAGGTAAACGG
>CAYRTF010000001.1:33936-37408 GCA_964427165.1 uncultured Actinomycetota bacterium
AGCTAGTGGCAGTATGTGATGTGGTAGATAAAAATACAGAAAAGGCCATGAAAAAATGGGGTGCAAAAGCAAAGTACAGGGATTATCAGGAAATGATAAAAAGAGATGATATCGATCTTGTGATAATCTCCTCCCCTAATGTCTATCATCACGAACAGGCAATAGCCTGCGCCCAGGCATCAAAACATGTGATTATAGAAAAGCCTTTTGCCTGTACTAATTATGAAGCCTGGGATATTGTAAATACTGCAAAAAAATACAATACAAGAGTAATGGTGGGCTGTAATTACCGTTTCTGGGAGCAGCATATAATTGCCAAAGAGCTGATAGGCCAGGGTGTCATAGGCGATCTTAAGATGGGAAGTTCAAAGTCTCATGAATCATGGGATCTCTATCATGAGATGATATCATATACACAATTCCGCCAGGATCCAAAACTAGCAGGCGCAGGAGCTCTTTTTGACCTCGGTTCCCATATGGTGGACCTTCTTTTATGGCTAATGGGTAAAGAGCCCAAAAGAGTATGCGGCATAGCTAAAAATCTGACAAAACCAAAAGAATATACCCCATTAGATGATTGTGTATATATCCAGATAGAGTTTGAAGATAATACTTATGGGATGGTAGACCTAAATAGATATTCACCCGCAGTAACTCAAGGATGTGAGCTGCTTGGGACAGAAGGTACCATCTTAACAAGCTCAGAGGCCCAGAATCCATATCAGTCCGCTCCTATGGCAATATATACAGACAAGGACTACAGCTGGGAAGAGCTGCCTGAAATAATAAAGGATTATCGTTATCCTCAGGTGTTCTGGGCAACAGATAATGTGACAAAGCCTCTCCAGAAAAGATGGGTATCTATTTATCCCCCACGTGGCTGGGCATATAAGAAGATGCTGCAGCACTTTATTGACTGTATAGTAAATGACAGTGAACCGATGATAAAGATGGAAGACGGGGCAAAGGATATGGAAGTACTATGCGCCGTGTTTAAATCAATGGATGAAAATGGCTGGGTGGACCTGCCGCTTAAAGAAGAAATAATACCGCCATATTTTACAAAGGGAAAGTAGATGAACGAGATAATATCTTACGGGAAAAATGTAATAAATAAAGAGATCAATGGTGCGAGGCAAATGCTTGACTGCATTGATGAGAATTTTTCAAAAGCGGTTGAAGCAATTCTAGAATGTAAGGGTAAAGTAATAATAATTGGTATTGGAAAATCTGGCCATGTTGGTAAAAAGATTGCAGCATCAATGGCATCGACTGGGACCTCTGCATTTTTTGTACATGGTGATGAGATCTTGCACGGGGATCTTGGAATGATCGAGAAGGATGATGTAGTAATACTGCTTTCAAACTCAGGAGAGACCAGGGAAATAATAGGGGGTTTTCCAACACTTGAAAAAATTGGCTGCCTCCTCATCTCGATTACGTCAAACCCGGAATCTACCATGGCCAGAAAAAGCCATATTCATATCTATATAGGAAAGCTAAAAGAAGCTGACCACTTAAATCTTGCCCCGACAACAAGTTCGACTGCAACTTTGATCCTTGGGGACGCACTGGCGCTTACATCATCATATTTAAAGAAGTTTAAAAAAGAAGATTTTGCATTATGCCATCCTGGAGGAAATCTGGGGAAGAATCTGACGGGGAAGGAAATTTAAAAGCTGTAAAGAGTTTATAAAATAAAGAGTTTATTAATGAGATTGGGAGGTGATAATATTAGTTGAAACAAAGGTAAATTGAAAAGGAGGTGATTGAAAGGGGGAAATTTTGAAATAAACAGAAGAGATTTGTTTAGGGAATATTTTGTTTTAATAAGTCTAAAACAAATCTCAAAGTAGATTATAAAATATTAAAGAATGAAGATAATTATTTGAAGGAGGAGAATAAAATGAGAAGAGTATTTATATGGTTATTGGTTATAGTATTTGTAAGTTCGATAGTAGTTGCGGGTGTTGCCTGTAAAGAGGAAGCAGCTGAAGAAACTGTGCAGGAAGAGGAAACTTCAGAAGAAGCAGCTCCAGCGGAAGAAGCAGAGGTTACTGAAGGAGAAAAACCATTTGAAGGGACAACTATAAAAGTAATTACTTTTCAAATGGGGCATCAACAAACAATTGGAGATTTAGTACCAAGATTTGAAGAGGAAACCGGTATTGATGTAGTATATGACATAATACCTTATAATGATGTAAGGGAAAAAATGTTAACTTTGTCAGCAGCACACTCTTATGAATATGATGTTTTATGGCTTGATACAATATGGGTACCTGAATTTGCTAATGCTGGTTTCTTATATGATGTATCGGAATGGATTGAGAGAGACTGGGATGAAATTGATGTAGATGATTTTCCTGAAAATTTTTGGGATTACTGTTTGAGATATGATGATAAGTGGATTGGTTTACCATCATCAGGACATTATGGAATATATGTTTACAGAAAAGATCTGTTTGAACAATTTGGACTGAAGCCACCTGAAAGTATGAAAGATCAGGAAGAAATTGCCAGAACGTTAACAACAGAGATAGATGGAGAGCAAATATATGGAACAGCCTTCAGGTATGCCCGCGGTAATTATATAGCAAGTGATTTTTGCCACTTCACAGGAGCTTATGCAGATTATGATAATATATTCTTGGGTTGGTTCCATCCAGACATGACGCCTGCCTTTAATGAGCCAGCAATGCTAAGAGCATTGAATGATTATTTCTATTACTATGAAAATAATCTGGTTCCGCCAGGCTCTGAAAATTTTGAATTCCCAGATATTATGAATTCATTTAATCAAGGAACAGTTGCGACAATTGCCACAGAAAACTGGGCATGTGCTCCATTGGTAGACCCTGAAACTTCTGATTTTGCTGACAGTATAGGTTTCTACACTCCTCCTGGTTATTTAAAGGAAGATGGAACTATAGAATGGTCCCCATATTCAGGAGGGATATTTCCATTCTCAATAAGTTCAGATTCTCCGAATAAGGAAGCTGCCTGGGAATTTCTAAAATGGGCATCCAGTAAGGATATTCAGGAAGACTATATGGCAGGAGAAGGTGTTGCATACAGACTTTCAGTTATGGAAGATCCGGATATGCAGGCTAAGTATCCCTGGATTGAATTTTTACCAAAAGTTATCGCTACTGGAAGTTACAGGCCTTTAATTCCGGAATTTGCAGTAATTCAGGATATAGTTGGCTTAGAATTGTCAAGAGCACTATTAGGTGAAATATCAAAAGAAGATGCTCTGAAAACAATTAATGAGAAAGTTACAGAAGTATTAGATAAAGCTGGATATTACGAATAGGAACAATTTAAAAATAAGTGTGGTAGATTGACAGACGATTTATCTACCACACTTACCAGAAAAGCATTTATATAAAATTTGGAATAGAAATAGAAGGCGATTTAAAATTAAAAAGAAAAAATATATCAGTTATTTATATATCGCACCGGTCTTAGT
>CAYRTF010000002.1:0-21774 GCA_964427165.1 uncultured Actinomycetota bacterium
CTTCAACACTTACTCCAAAGTTATGTGCATACTCTACTACTTTCTTTGTTATCCGGACATTTTCCTCAAAATTCGTAGGTGTCCTGGAGTCTTCCTTTAATGAACCATCTATCATGACTGAAGTAAAACCGAGTTCGATGGCCTGTTTGCATGTCTCAAAACTATTGCCGTGGTCGAGATGAAGCGATATGGGTATTTCAGGATTATCCTCTACTGCAGCCAGCACCATATATTTGATATAATACATATTTGTATAAGCAAGCGCTCCCCTGGATGCCTGGAGGATGACCGGCGACCTGGTCTCTGATGCAGCCTTCATTATTCCATGTATCTGTTCCATATTGTTTACATTAAATGCTCCTACTCCGTATCCGCCTTTTACCGCTTCGTCCAGTATCTGCTTCATTGGTACTAATGGCATTTTCTTCCCCCTAATATATTTATATTACCTTTTTACTCTTAAAAATAAATTACCATATAAAAAATAAAATCAGGTGATTATATCATGAAATGGGATGCTTTCTAAGCAAATTTTATGGCAGTTATTGCAGTGCAATTATTATGAAGAATATTTATGGATCACAAGGAGTTGTCTTTTGTTCCTATATTCCTATGCATGGTCCTGTTTCATCTCATTTGAAAGAACAATCGCATCTGCTATTTCCCTCATCGATTTACGGTTATTCATAGCAAATTTCTGGATTCTTTTAAAAGCCTCATCTTCAGTCAGGCCATGTTCGCTCATAAGTATCCCTTTTGCTCTCTCCACAGCTTTTCTGCTTTCAAGTTCCTCCTTGATGACCTTTGTCTCAACCACCAGCCGGTAGTTTTCAATAACGATTGCGGCCTGGTCAGCTACCGCCTGAAGGATATGGGTTTCATACTCACTGAAATGATGGGGCCTTGAGGTATATGTTGTGAGCGCTCCGACTACTTTTCCCTTAAAATGAAGAGGCACGCATAAAAGAGACACGAGACCTTCCTTTTTAGCAATATCAGGATATCTATAGTCTTTGTTTTCAGAAATATTATAAACAACCTCAGGTTTATTTTCTACCGCCACCCTGCCAGCAATACCTTCTCCTAATTTTAGGGGATCTTTATCAATATATTCACGGCTTATACTCTGGGTAGCTTTGATCGCAAGCTCTTTTGTTTTTGAATCAAGAAGCATAAGTGAACATATCTTTGAATCCATAACCTCTGCTGTAACTGCGACTATAAGTTTTAAAATATCTTCAAGATAGAGGTCAGAAGTTATAGCCTCTCCGATCCTGGAAAGCGCCTCAATAATATCTCCGGCATTCTCAAGTTTTTTCTCTTTTGATTCTTTTATTGCCATTTATTTATATACTTTTTAATAAAGGATCTCAGTCGATTTATTATATTATATAAATTTTTAAAATTATATAAAAAATCCAGCAATTAGGATAAAATTATTATTCGATGATAGAAATATCTCAGTTCTTTCGGGTGTTCTAAAAAAGAGTTTAGCTTTAGTTTTAAAATATTGTTTTTTTCTTTGGGGGGATATTTTGCTGGGTGAAGAGAGAAGAGAGTACATACTTAACCAGGTCAAAAAGACTGGCAGCATCAGTGCCATAGACATAGCCAAGACACTTGATGTATCCGAGACCACTATAAGAAGGGACCTCAATAGACTGGCAAAGAAAAACCTGGTAAGAAGGACATATGGCGGTGCCATGGCCATAATACCTGTTGGCGCCGAGATGAAATTTAATACCCAGAAAGAAAAATTTATAAAAGAGAAGAAAAGGATAGCGCTTGCAGCATCCAGGCTGATAGAGGACGGTGACGTTATACTTCTTGAGGCTGGGACAACCGGGTTCCAGACTGCTTTAAATATTGCTAATATAAAAAATCTCACAGTTATCACCAATAATTGCGATATCGCAACACTCGTAGCAAAGACACATCCAGGTTTCAATATAATACTTAGCGGCGGAATACTGAAAACCGAAACACATTCCCTGGTTGGGCCGATAGCGGACCATACTTTTGACAATATCAATGTCGATAAGGCATTTATAGGAATAACAGGAATAGACCTGGAGAGAGGGATCACTGCCACGGACCATATCGAGGCCGGGACGAAGAAGAAGATAATAAGCTGTGCAAAAAGAGTGATCGCCTTATGTGACCATTCCAAGCTGGCCCATATATCAGTAAATTTCGTTGCTCATGTAAGCGGGATAGATGAACTCATAACTGATAGTGCCGCAGATACGGAATTCCTTGAAAAATTAAGGGATATGGATATCAGGGTCACTGTCAGATAGACAAGCGGGCCGCAGTATATAGATATTATCTCCTGGTGGCCACGATCAGCAGTTTAAAGGACACAATCGTAAAACATAGAAAAGTGTGCACTTTTGATAATTCTTAAATGACAACAGTATTTTAGAGTATTTACAAATACCCGCAGAATGGATAAAATTCTTACCTGTGGCGCATTCGTCTAGTGGCCTAGGACACAGCCCTCTCAAGGCTGAAACAGGGGTTCAAGTCCCCTATGCGCTACCATATTAGGAGCTCTTCAGGCTCTAATATCTACCCGCTTTATCCTGAATGGCATTCTTAGATTGTAATTGTCTGTGGCCATGGAACACGCTGTGCCCGGGTCCACACTGTGTTTATATAACTTAATGCAAAGTAATTCTGCACAATGTGAAGCCAAAACGCACCCGGCTCCGTGAGCTCAAGATATCCCTCATTATACACCGCAAACCCGATCAGCTCCATAGCTCTAAACAAGCGGCGGGCCTTGCGGTTTTCTTTGCCAGAGCACACAGTGAAGTCATCCAGTGGTATCCGCGTATCATAGAAGCGCCAGTATAACCACCACCAGCTAGACATAGCAGCAGTAAACGGCATCCGCAGAGCAATTGCTGTACGCCCTTTACTCATTACATGCATCCAGCTATTTAGATCGAATGTATTTATCACAAATTCGCCTGGCAGGTGCGAGCCGGCACCGGGACCGATACCGATATAGCTATCCCTCGTAACCGAAGAGTAGCAAGGCATTACACCGCGTTTGAAACCCCATACAGATACCCGTTTGAAATCATGTTCCATGCACCATTCATTGATCGCCCTGTAATGCGACCTGCGTACCCGCAGGTCCGGCATGCGTACTGATGTCAGGTTCAGGTATTTGCCTATCGATGTATATGGAAATGTGAAGAGCGGATATGCAGTGAGCTGACTTGCTCCAAGCTCTGCAGCTCTTGCAAGATCTTTGATCACATCATCAACTGTCTGACCGGGTAAAGCGAACATAAGATCCGCATTGACAGAAGCAAAGCCGCCGTTTGCAAGCAGTGTAAGCGCGCGCTCTGCAATGTTTGGCTCATAATCGCGCCCGATGATCTTTAGGTTTTCAGAACAGAATGATTGCACACCAAGTGAAACGAGTGTGACGCCTACATCACGTAGTTTTTTTATTGTAATGCCGCTCACATCAGAGGGATTTGTCTCAATACATATATCGCCTGTCAAACAGAATTTCTTGCGTATGAGCGCAAGTATCTTTGCTACGCTGTCTAAAGCAAGTGTTGGAGTGCCTCCGCCGATATAAATACTCGTTATCTCAGCAGGCCCTATTTTATCAGCCCACCAGCTGACCTCTGCAAGAGCAGCCTGCGTATAGGGGGCCACCAGCATTTCATCATAATCTACCTTGGTATAGGGACAATATGGACAACAATTACGGCAGAATGGTACATGCAGATACAGCGAGGTCCGTTTTATGGGCGGAGGTGCCCAATCCTGCAGAGGTGGATCAAAGTGCCATTTTTGATCAGGACCCACGAGACAGCGGCGTATAGCGTGTGTTGCGATTTGTAATAATTTACTGCCGCATTTGCTCACAAATATCTCCTCATTCCCAACATGGCACCTGGTTTTAGATGCCGGAACCCTGTGATTGAAGTAAATATTTTTAAGAGTTCTGCCCGCAGTTTTTTTAAGTCATATGAATCTATATATTCTTAAATTGCTGATTTACTTCGTAATGGTCAGAAATCCTACCCCTTCTACCCAATATTGAGTGAACTTTTTCCATTTCGTCAGGGATAGCAATATTCTGTGGGCACTTTTCCAGGCATTCATTGCATTTCGTACACATTGATGCGTTTCCATTTGGGTTTTCCCTATCAAGCTTCTCTTTAGAATCCGCAAGGTTTCTGTATCCCCTTTTGGCCAGCCAACTCCTGAACCTGTTAGTATCTATATAAACATCATTTAATATTGCAAAATTTTGAGGAATATTTACTCCTGAAGGGCAGGGCATGCAATACCCGCATGCAGTACAGGGAACCAATATCTTATCCTTATAAGCCTTAACAAGCAAGGTTATCGTCTCTTCATCCTCTTTGCTCAAAGTATTGATCCCTGAGCGGTCAGCGATCCCAGAATTCTGATCAACCATCTGCATCGATCCCATCCCGCTTAAGACCGTCGCTATCTCCGGGCGGTTCCAGAGAAACTGAAGCGCCCATTCAACAGGTGCCTTATTGCTCTTTGCGGTCCTCATTATCTCAAGTGCCTCAGCAGGAGGATTTGCCAGCTTGCCCCCTTTAAGTGGTTCCATCACCACCACTGCAATACCTCTGGAATGCGCATATACCAGACCGTCTGTTTTAGCCTGGAAATTCGTATCCATATAATTATACTGTATCTGGGCAATATCCCAATTATAGTAGTCAATGATCTCTTTAAATACCGGGAATGTATCATGGAATGAAAAACCTATGTATTTGATCAGCCCTTTATCTCTTGCCTTTTCCATCTTTTCCATAAGACCCAGGTCCTTTAGTTTCTTAAATGTACCGCTATTCACACCGTGAAAAAGATATCCATCAATATGATCTGCTTTGAGCCTTTTAAGCTGCCGGTTTAGATAGGTGTCGAAATCTTCTGTTTTCCTGACTATCTGGAGAGGCAATTTTGTTACAAGATGCACCTTATTGCGGTAACTGCCTTTGAGCACTTTTCCAAGTATCTTCTCGCTGTCTCCCAGATGATAGAACCAGGCTGTGTCAATATAGTTTATTCCCAGATCGATACCGTGCTTTATTAACTTTATTGATGATCCAGTATCAGCCCTCAGGCGGTTCAGCCTTCTTGATGGCAATCTCATACAGCCAAAACCCAGTGCAGATACTTCCCAATCAAGTGATCCCATTTTTCTATACTTCATATTAGCAGTCTACCCTTTCTATATGGTTTTCTTGATATAGTATACTATATCAAGAATAATAAACTTCCAAATTTTAAAGTATTTTTAACTATAAGTCCCGTATCTTCAATAAAGGTTCCTCCATAGACTTAATAAAACTTTGCCCAATCAAATAAGAACTGTATAATACCATTAACTATTTTGTATGCTTTTACATTAAAATTGAGTGAATAAAAAGGAGGTCTTGTGAGGATCACAAAAAAGATCTTTAATGATCTTGCAATATGGATGATAGGTTTTGGTATTCTTATTGGAATAGTATTTCCATTCTTCACACGTCTTTTCGGTGTGAAACCTGAGATAGCATATTCCCTGGGGTTTTTCACTGCCTGTATAGGTGCAGGGATAATAGTGGGTGTCGTAAATATAGTATTATCAAGGACAGTAATAGCCAAAAAATTACAGTTAATGATCTCCAAGATGCATATGGTCCAGAACAACCTGATGAAACTCGCAAAAGGAGGGGGCCTGGATGAATGTACTCCCGAAAAGTGTCACATACCTATTGATTCCACTGACGAAATAGGAGAAAGCGCTTATACGTTCAATAGTCTTGTTGATGTACTGTCGGCCTCTTTGGCCGCCGAAAGAACTATGCAGGATTATACTAAAATGCTTACGAGCCAGCTTGAACTTGAGTCACTGACAAAAAGTGCATTGTCCCTGATATTAAAAGCAACTGGTTCCGATGCAGGTGCAATACTAATTGAGAAAGAAGGAGAACTTATCCCCATTGAAGACTCAGGTATTAAACATCCCGAAAAACTATCAAATCATCCTGCAATTATGGAAGTGTTTGGGACCAAGGCCAAAAAGATCACAGAGGTTCCTGAGGATATAGCCATTGATGGATTATTATTAGATTTCAGGCCAAAGACAATAATCGTCGAACCCCTGGTATATAATGATATAACCATAGGGGTACTGGTTTTAACATCCATGAAGAATTATAGCGAGGAAAATACCAGCCGGATAGAAATGTTCTCACAAAACCTATCCCTTGCTATGCATAATGCGATTATTCACGAACAGATGCAAAGACTTGCAGCCATAGACCCTCTGACCGGACTTTTAAACAGGCGTTATGGCATGATCAGGCTGAGAGAAGAATATTCAAAAGCAGTCCGCGCAGAAGGCTCGCTTGGAGTTGTGATGTTTGATATAGACTTTTTCAAAAAAGTCAATGATACTTATGGCCACCTTGCGGGAGATAGGGTACTTGTCCATATCTCAAAACTTGTGAAACCGATCCTGAGAGAAGGAGACGTTCTTATGCGTTATGGCGGAGAAGAATTCTGTGCCATTCTTCCCGGAGCTTCTGCAGAAGATTCACTTAAGATGTCTGAAAGGATAAGGTTCGCTGTGCAGGAAAGTAAAGTCATCTATTCGGAGTTTGAGATCAAGACCACATTGAGTCTCGGTATTTCGTCTTATCCTGAAAATAACATTAAACATGAACAGGAACTTCTTGCAGCAGCTGACGAGGCCCTTTATATTTCTAAAGAATCAGGAAGGAACAAAAGTACCGTCAAATAGGTTTGGGTCCAAAAGGTCCGCCAGAAGATAACTAAAATGCTGAGCCCAAAAAATTTGCTGATGAACTTATTAAATGATCAATGATCATGAGCCTAAAGATCAATAGAATTTTAACTGCTACTGTCATAATGCTGGCAAGTATATCTGTCCTTTTTGTCTATGGATGCTGTTTTCCATTTGGTCCGGCCATACAGGGAAGTAAAAGTAAATATGGCCAGGAAATAATTGTAATTTATGATGAAATGCAAGAGGATGGAGTTGAAGAAGAAAATAATCATAAAATACCCAGGAGCCGGCCCTTTCATATGGGATTTACCCCATTTCCATATGACTTTACACAGGACGCACTCGAATTCACATATGCAAACATAAACTATCATTCAGACATTGTGATCCATCATTTTGACAATGGAATACCCTGGGATGAGGCCCTTGAGAATTCCGATCTGCCCGGAAATATTATATATGATTTAAATGATAGGATATCAAGAACAGGCAAAGATCGCCAAATATACCTTGCAGTCACTCCACTATCCACATACAGGGACAAGGTAGCTGGCAAATGGGGGGATTCCCAGCATATGGAATTGACTGGAAAATGGAAAGATAAAAGTTTCAGTGATCCGGAAATAATCGAGGCTTACACCAATTACTGTAGATTTATGATAGAGAAATTCAATCCCCGGTATTTTGCTTATGGCATAGAGGTCAATATGCTTGGCTATCATGACCCGCATGCCTTTAAAGAGTATCTGGTCCTCGTGGAAAATGTATATAGATCTTTAAAGGAATCCTATCCGGACCTTCCGGTATTTCTAACCATTCAGCTGGAGACATTCATCAACTATTTTGAGGACCAAAAAAACATTGTTGAAAGCCTTCTTCCATTTACAGATCATATAGCTATAAGCAGCTATCCTTTTGGTAATTTTTCAGATCCTGATGATATACCGGATGATTGGTTCAGCAGGCTATACAGCATGGCTCCTGAAAAACCGGTCTCAATAGCAGAGACTGCCTTCCTGGCAGAGGACCTTACTCTTGAAAGATTTAATGGCAACACAATAAAGGGTAGCCAGGATCACCAGGTTGAATACCTTGACCTTTTATTTAACCAGATGGCTGGCCTTGACTGTAAATTCATAACCTGGTTCGTTGTCAGGGATTATGATGAACTATGGTTGAAAATGAAAGAACAGGGAGCTGATGAGATATTTAAGAGCTGGCGGGATACCGGACTCATAGATGAAGATGGAAACCCCAGAAAGGCCCTGGGGTACTGGGACAAGTGGCTTTCCCTTCCAAAATAGTTTCAAGTATAAATACTTTTACAGGTCTTTCTCTACAGTATACTCATATATTTCTATCTCTCCCTTAAGTCCCAGGACAACGCCATCTGCCATTGCCTGGAGTTCGTCTTCACCTGGGTAGATAAATATATTGCTGGTTAGAAATTCGATATTTGGTCTTATAATAGATACAAATGTTTTAGAATATGCAAGTCCGCCTGTTATGATTATCCCATCCACCTTTCCAGCCACTGGTGCTGCAAGGGATGCGATCTCTTTGGAGATCCTATACGCCATTGCGTCTATGACAAGTTTTACTTCTTGCTTTTTTCCCCCATCATATTCTTTCATCACCTTCTGAAAATCATTTGTCCCGAGATATGCATACATTCCGCCCTGGCCATAGAGCATCTTAAGACCATCCTGAAAATCCAGCTTATTTTCAAAGACATATTTTAAAAATGTTCCTGCGGGGATCCCTCCGGACCTCTCGGGACTAAAGGGACCTTCTCCTGCTATAGCATTATTAACATCCACTATTTTCCCTTTTTTATGCAGTCCTACAGATATTCCTGACCCAAGATGGGCAATTATTAAATTTAAGTCCCCGTATCGTTTCCCTAATTCTGTGGATGCTCTCCTCGCAACGCTCTTCTGGTTAAGTGCGTGAAAAGCGCTTACCTTATGGATCTTCGGATGACCGCTTATCCTTGCGATAGGCTCCAGTTCATCCACACACACAGGATCTAAAATATAGGCTTTTTTACCATATTCAGATGCAAATCCTTGAGCTATCAGTGCTCCAAGATTTGAACTATGCTCCCCGTATTTTACTGTCCTCAAGTCTTTGACCATTTCTTGATTTACCATATAGAGGCCGCTTTTCAGGGGTTTGAGCAGACCGCCCCTGCCAATAAAATGATCTATATCTGCTATCTGGATATTATTTTCTTTTAGAAAGAAACCGATAGCTTTGAACCTGAAATCCAGCTGGTCCAGGATATTTGGAAACACGTCGAGATCTTTTTTGTCATGTCTTATGACTTCCTGGCTTATAAGCTTATTGCCATCAAACAGCCCTATCTTTGTAGATGTGTTTCCCGGATTGATAGCAAGTATTTTGTTCATTCAGGGACCTTCAGTTCTTTAAACATTTAGTATATCTAAAAGAATATATTATATTTACCCCTGTATTTCAATTCCCCGGCAGATATTCTGCCTGATTATGATATTATTATTAGGATGTATTACTTCTGAAAGGACAATATGAAAGCAGACCTTAGTTTTGATCAGGTAATGAAGGAGTTAAAGTCAAAAGCCAAACCAAACAATGTCGAGGGAATGTCAAGGTTTGGAATAAAGGGAGATGGGAGGCTTGGGCTCTCCATACCTGAGCTGCGTAAAATGGGAAAATCAATCGGGAAGGATCATGACCTCGCCTTAAAACTCTGGGCCACAAAGATACCTGATGCGATGATCCTCGCGGCACTTGTGGATGACCCGGCTAATGTCACTGAACAGCAGGCAGACAGCTGGGTAAAGGATATATGCTCATGGGATGTATGCGACCAGCTATGCATGAACCTGTTTGAAAGGATCCCCTTTGCAGTAAAAAAGATATTTGAATGGTCAAAAAGTGATGAGGAATATGTAAAAAGGGTACCGTATGCAATGATAGCCTGCATAGCATGGCATGATAAGAATGCATCCGATGATTATTTAATGGACTTTTTCCCGGTTATAAAAAGTGGTGCCTCTGATAATCGCAATTATGTAAAAAAAGCTGTCAGCTGGGCCCTGCGTCATATTGGAAAAAGAAATCTAAACTTAAATAAAAAGGCTATAGTCCTTGCCCGGGAAATAAAGAAGATCGATTCAAAGGCAGCCAGCTGGATAGCCTCGGACGTTATAAGGGAGCTCGAAAGCGAGGCAGTCCAAAAGAGGTTGAGAAAGTAAAATAGGCCAACCGCAGGAGTCCTGTTCCAATATTTACCTCTCCACATATTACAAGTGTTTTAGTATCTTATCTTGTTGTTGCCTGCTAAAATCGTTTCGGTAAAGTCTTAAAAATAATTCTTTTTTTAATTTTTCGGGTGGAGCATTCTCTTTGATAGAGCTTAATAAGATCGTGGACGCAAGATCAAACATGGAAAATCCCATCAATAGTCTTTCTTCCCCGGTTTTTTCCGCCATCATTTTTCTATAGATTAATTCAACTTTTTTATTATTTCCTTCCATCGGTTATTTCCTTAAAAAAGTCCGATATATTTAATTTTTTTACCCAATCATTTATATATTTCATATCTACTTTTTCTTTCAGAAGATTTTTTACATCTTTGATCTGAAGTTCTAAATGGCTGTCTGTGGCCCATAATTGTTTTCCTGCTTCCAGCTTTTCAGTTATTAAATATTTTATATTAAAGCATCGGAAGTTAAAACAGTTATGAAAAAATTTACTTTTTAAATCCTATAAAGTAATATATGTATCCGTGGGGATGTAGTTCAGCTGGGAGAACGCTTGTCTGGCAGACAAGAGGTCGGCGGTTCAAGTCCGCTCATCTCCACCAGTAGATCTATACCAGTTAGGGACATGGTGGATCCATGTTCCTTAGGACTTGAAAGGACGGACTGAGCGAAGCGAGGGAGTGCGCGTCTCTGCAGCGAACGGAGTGAGACGAAAGAACAAGTCCGCTCATCTCCACCAGTAGATCTATACCAGTTAGGGACATGGTGGATCCATGTTCCTTAGGACTTGAAAGGACGGACTGAGCGAAGCGAGGGAGTGCGCGTCTCATCTTCCTTTTTCTTTTCTAGCAAAGTAATAATCCCTGTTTTCCTTGATCATATCGATTATTTCAAGATTGTAAGGGCATTTCTCGATACATTCACCGCATTCAATACACTCGTCGACCTGCTCCTCCACCCTGGTTCTTTCAGGATTTACAACTCTGTCAAAAGAAAATTGTTTAAAGAAGACTTTTGTAAAATTGACTTGCAGGATATCAATACCCTGGCTGCAGGGCATACAGTAACCGCAGCCCCTGCAGAATTTATCCCCCAACTCCTCTTTTATTTCCTTCATGATCTTCAGGTCGCTATCATTAATAGGGTCCATTATTTTTACCAGCTTAAGATTTTCTTCAAGTTCCTTTATACTCTGCATCCCTATAATGGGTATGATTTTTTCATACTGTTTGACATATTTAAGACTTACCCTGGCATCTTCCATCCTTCCCCCTCCAAGAGGTTTCATGCCCATTATACCGATATCTTTTTCAACCAATTTATCATAATTATTTTCTACGAATTCGGTTGAGATAAAATTTACAGGTATCATAATGACGGCAAAATCTTCTATATCATAATACCGGTCAATAATATTCGGATCATGGCTGGAAAAGCCTATAAAACCGATTTTGCCCTTTTTCTTCTCATTGATCAATGCATCTATTACGCCATTATTTAAAAGTTCATCAAGCTTCTTATCCCTGGATGCATCATGAAACAGGAAAATATCAATATAATCTGTACCCAGTCTCTTTAAACTAGTGTCAAGATCATCAAGGAATTTATCCTTTGAAGTCTCTGGAGATTTTGTAGAGATTATCACCTTATCCCTCATACCTTTTAATGCCTTTCCCAGTATATCTTCGCTATCTGGATAATCATGGGCCGTGTCAATAAGATTGATGCCTCTATTTACAGACTCCCTTACCAGATCTATTGCCTCTGCTTCCGGTATCCTGCATATCTGGACCGCACCGAAACCAAACATTGATACCCTGAGATCTGTTTTTCCAAGTCTCTTATACTCCATTTAATCCCCTGATTCATTTTATGACTTCAAAAACTCTAAACTTCTTAAAACCTGAATACGCTTTTTAATACTTATATTCAATGTACCCCATATTCAATATTATTTCCAAGTTTAATTTGATGGGACTTCCTGCTGGAATTGCCTGGATTTATGAGAGTTTCATTATTGTATAAATAATATATATTATTTAGAATGATTTTAGGATATCCAGGTATATCATGCACATGAATTAATTAAAAATAATGATAAAAAGGAGAAGCCTGTAATGAAAAAATCACTTGGTGCAAAGACCATCGTGTATCCCACACCAGTATTTCTGGTCGGGACATATGATGATGACCGGAACCCTAATTTGATGGCTGCAGCCTGGGGAGGGATATGCTGTTCTGTGCCTCCATGTGTAGCAGTTTCTCTAAGGAAAGCCACCTACAGCTATGATAGCATAATGTCAAGAGGTGCATTTACAATCAATATTGTACCGGCAGAAATGGTAGCTAAAGCTGATTATTGCGGTATTGCTTCCGGGAGAGACCAGGACAAGTTTTCAAAAATGAATATCACTCCTGTTAAAAGTGAACTTGTTGATGCACCATATGGTGAAGAATTTCCATTCATCCTGGAATGCAAGCTTTTCAAGAGTATCGAGATCGGCCTCCATACTCAATTTATCGGTGAGATAATAGATATAAAAGCTGATCCTAAAATACTCGGGAAAGATGGAAAACCTGATATAAAGAAAATCGATCCCATTATCTTTGATCCCGGGACCCGGAATTACTGGTCAGTCGGAAAACATCTGGACAAAGCATTTTCAATAGGCAAAAATATCAGCTAAGTGATTATAATATAAGCAATACTCTAAGTAGGAGCACATTATACTGTTTTAAAAAGTTATGACTGATCTTCCCTCTTTCAAATATTCTGTAAAAGGAAGTCCCATAGGCCTTACATCAACTCCCAGGGCAGCCAATTTTTTTGAGACTCTGTACATATCAGCACAGGTTAAGCAGGCTTCAAGTCTGACCCCGGCATCTTTTAATTTTTCCAGATAATCCTGTAGTTCTATATCCTCTGAAATCAGTTTTGCTGATGGTCCCCAGATGATAAAGGTGACTTCCTTCCACCACTGTCTTAACTTAGAATTAAGCGTATACATAAAGATCATCTTCTCTGCAACTTCTCTATCCCCACTGGACCATACCACTACCAGACTGTCTTTTACTTTATCATTCACAATCTCTCCCTTGGTTTAATTTCTAATAATCCTGAAATATTTAATATTATACCAGCTAACAATATATATCTCCGAATAAACTAAAACTTTAATCCCTGTAAATCGTTTATAAGATAAAGGCTCTTTTATATTTTAGAAAGAATAAGCCTGCAGATTTGACATTAAAGGCTAATTTTAATACAAGAACTTAGAGTATAAAAAATATTGTAGGGCTAGATGTGTTTTAAGCTTATTTTAAGCTAAGCCATATATGATGAAAAATAAAACTGATTTACATAAAGAAAGATATAAGATTAAGGAGATAAAGTAAAGATATGAAGATTTTAATGGTATACCCGGATTATGAGAATACATTTTGGGGATTTAAAAGAATCTTAAGGCTTCTTGGAAAGAAAGCCTCATTCCCTCCTCTGGGAATTTTGACTGTTGGAGCAATGCTTCCTGACCAGTGGGAAAAGAAGCTTATAGATATGAATACCGATAAGCTTGAAGAAAAAGACATCAAGTGGGCCGATTATGTGTTTATAAGTGCAATGATAGTTCAAAAGGAAACTGCAAAGAAAGTTATAGACCTGGCAAAGAAACTGGGGAAACCTGTAGTAGCCGGAGGTCCTTTATTTACAACCGGTCATGAGCACTTCCCTGAAGTCGACCACCTGGTTCTTGGCGAAGTCGAAGACTACTTCCATGAGGTCATAAAAGATATGGAAGAGGGAAAGCTAAAGAAAATGTATCAGAATGCTGGTTTTCCGGTTATCTCTAAATCTGTTGTCCCTGATTGGAGTCTTATCAAGACATCCTATTATAATTCATTGTGTATCCAATTTTCCAGGGGATGTCCTTTTAATTGTGAGTTTTGTGATGTCGTCCAATTGAATGGAAGAATACCAAGACTCAAATCTGTTAGCCAGATACTTGATGAACTGGAAGCTCTCTATAAGGCAGGCTGGAGAGCCGGAGTGTTCTTTGTAGATGACAATTTTATTGGAAATAAATCAAAACTGAAGAAAGATTATCTTCCTGCTATAATCGAATGGCAAAAGAAAAGGAAATATCCCCTTTCATTCAATACACAGGTATCTATCAATCTTGCTGATGATAAGGAGCTTATCGGGCTCATGTCGCAGGCAGGTTTTACTTCTGTTTTTGTCGGAATAGAGACTCCTGATGCTGAAAGCCTGAATGAATGCGGCAAAGTACAAAATAAAGGCAGGGACCTTATAAAATGTGTAAAGACCATCCAGAACGGTGGGCTCGAGGTACAGGGCGGATTTATAGTAGGGTTTGACAGCGATAATATATCAATATTCCAGAGGCAGATAGACTTTATACAAAAAAGCGGTATTGTGACAGCAATGGTAGGGATCCTTACGGCACTTCCAAAGACAAAGCTGTATCAGAGACTTAAAGAATCCAAAAGATTGGTAAAAGTAGCAAGTGGAAACAATACTGGAACAGGCAGCCTGAATTTTGTTCCAAAAATGGATAAGGATATCCTGATCAATGGATACAAGAAAGTCCTTTCAACTATTTATTCGCCAAAGTCTTATTATGAAAGAATAAAGACATTGTTAAAAGAATATAAGCCATTAAAAGTTAAGGCTCCAAAACTGCGTCTTTACCACATAAGGGCCCTTTTCAGTTCTATATGGCTGCTCGGCATCAAACAAAAAGGAAGAAGATATTTCTGGAAACTACTGCTATGGAGCCTGGTTAGAAAACCTGGTATGTTTTCCTATGCAATAGGATTTTCATTCATAGGGCTGCATTTCAGGACTCTTGATCCTGACCTGACGGGTAGTGTATGACCGATCAAATAGTAGGTTCCAGCCAGTACAAATACATTTTGAAGCATGCCTCATTTTCCGGATAGCAGACGGAAATGAATTGCTATAAATGGTCCTGGCAAAGCACAATTATCTGTTCTTCAGCTTTTAACTATTGGCGAAGCATCCTCATCAAGAGGATTAGTCCTTGCTGCCAGTGAATACAGATATGGGTACTGATCCTTTAGGTGCATCACATAATCTATCCAGCGGTTAAGTAAGAGAATATAAACTCTTTTTATATCCCCGGATATGTGGACCATATCAGTATGGGGTAGCTTATCAAGATCTGTCCTGTATTCCAGCTCTTCAGTCAGGTGAAAAACGGCCCATAGAAGTTCTGTAAAAGTCTCATGCTCAAGCAGGTTAGGGTTTTCCAGCAGCCTTAAGAGAAAATTCCTCCTTTTTATAAGAAAAACTTGCAGTTCTTTTAAGTCTCCCAGATCACTATCGATCTCAAATTTATAATTTTCTATCATTTCTGATGCTTTATTAAAATCACTATTGCTCCAATTTTTCATCTGGGATAGTTCTTTTTTTACTTCATCGGATCTATGGTCAAAATCAGCAAACATAGGCAAAAGCTTTAGTCCTACTTCACTAAAAAATGCACCGATCACCATATTTAACTTCTTCAGCATAGCTTTCTTTTCCCTGTCTGATAGCACTCTATGGATTATCAGAGTAACCAGAAGGACCTCGATGGGAACAAAAGCAATATCTCCTACCATATAAATGAATATATGATGGGGATCCCTGAATATAAAATAATGGATACTGTAAAGGGCTATGGAAAGCACTACCAGTGTTACACCCAGTATTATCTGCCAATTGATCTTTTTCATTTACTTTCCCTCCCGTAATATTTATTCTTCTTTTATCTTGATATTATTTAATATGATTATTTTTTTGATTCCTTAGATTCTTGGCACAGGTCTCCGGAAAGATAGAATTTATATTCATTCCTGAACCTATCTCAAACCCGGCCCTGGTGCTAAGCCTTGGAAGGATTTCGAGATGCCAGTGATAATGCCTGTTTCCCGATTGGTCAACCGGGCTGCTGTCTATAACAAAATTATAATCCGGGTCATCAAGCATATCGTATAGTTTTTTCAATACGGTCCGGAGGACGCCAGCAAGATCCACCAATTCATCTTTGGTGGTTTCTGCAAAACATGATTGATGTTTTTTAGGATATATTATTATATTATATGGCACCACTGATGCATATGGGGCAATTGCAAGATACTTATCATTATCATATACAAGCCTGCTTCCATTCTCCAATTCATATTTTATGATGTCACAATAGACACAATTACCGAAATCATCATAATATCTCTGGGCCTCAAACATCTTGTTCCTTATATAACCAGGCACAAAAGGTGTTGCTACGATTTGCGAGTGGGGGTGGTCCAGGGAGGTTCCTGCTCTTTTCCCATGGTTTTTAAATATTATTACCAGCTGATTCTGGCGATCGCGGCTGATATCAATAAATCTTTGTCTATATGCTCTTACTATCTTTTCAACATGCCCGGCACCCATTCTGACAATATTATCATTATGCCATGGCGACTCTATTATCACTTCATGATGTCCGATTCCATCTATAGATAAATATGGTCCGCTTATATGTCTTCTTTCACTGCCCCTGAGGGAGTCCTTTTTGTATTCAACAGCAGGAAACTTATTTGGGACCACCCTTACCGACCAGTTTTTACCCCTGTTTATGGCCAGTAATTCTTCAGGTGTCATGCTTTCATTGCCCTTACAGAAAGGGCAGCCGGGCTCATATTTTCTCAGGATCTTCTTTTTCTTCCCGGGTCCCTTGTAGTCATGAGGTCTTTGAGCCCTTCTAATCGAAAAAATAGTCCAATTTTTTGTCGACATATCCTGCCTTATAATTGATGACATCCGAAACCTTTCTATTTTAAATTTAAATACTATCTTGTTTTTAAATGGCAGTTGGTATAATAATATTAATTAAAGACCATAAAATCAATTTTTATATGTATATGTAAAGATTTATCCGGTAATATTGCATCATGGAAATAAGTATTGAAGAATTTGAATCCGAGATCCTGGATATCCTGGAGACCCTGCCTCAGAAGTTCAAGGACAAATTTGATAATATCAGCTTTTTGATCGAAGAAGAAAATATCAGCCCTTTTATCAATGATAAAAGTGGTGGTCCAAGGTTTACGCTTGGCCTGTATCACGGCGTTCCTATGACCTCCAGGGGGAACAGGAACATGCCCTGCCCGGACAGGATAATCATATATAAAAAATCTATTGAAGCAGTCAGCAGGGATACGGTAAGCCTGAAGAGAAATATAAAAAGAGTCGTGCTCCATGAGATCGGCCATTATTTCGGTCTCAGCGAAGATAGATTAAAAGAACTTGGTTATTGACCAACTAAAATATTTTTCATTTAAAGTGAAAAATATATTTACTAATATAGGAAAATTTTTTAGTATTTTCACATATTATCTGCTATAATTATTTCATGCAGTCAGTTTCCGTATAACAGTGTTTTAATTAATGAAAGCTGATTGTACAATATTGTTAAGAAAAAAAGTCGATTAGAGAAAAACAAATTATTTAACAGGAGTTGATATAAATTGGTAGCAGAACAAAAATGGGGCGATGAAAGCCTTGAAAAAATAAAGATACCAGAAGAGCTTCCCCTTCTGTCCCTTAAGAACAGTGTGGTGTTTCCCTATCTTGCCACCCCGCTGGTTGTCGGAAGGAAGAATTCCCTGGAAGCTGTAGAGAGTGCTTCCAAGGAACACAAGATAATCGTGGTAGTTGCACAGAAGGAAGAAAACAAGGAGATCGTCGAAAAGGAAGATCTTTATGATATCGGTACAGCCTGTGCAATAAAGCAGGTCGTAAATGTTAGCGATAATGAAATAAAATGTGTTGTCGAAGGTATATCCAGGGTAAGGATAAAATACTTCACACAGGAGAAACCTTATTTCAGGGTTTCTGTTGAAGTGATCGGTGAAGAACCCTATACAGAGGATGAGGAAATAAAAAATACTAATACTGCTATCAGGATGCAGGTGGAAAAATTTATCCAGCTGGGTATCCCCCTGCCTACTGCTTTTGTGGTAGCGGCAACGAATATTTCCAGACCGGAGGTACAGGCGGACCTCTTTGCGTCTTACCTTCTTACAACCACTGCACAAAAGCAGAACATACTGGAAGAAAATAATATTGCAAAGAGATTAAAACTTCTAACCGGATTCCTTGGTGAAGAACTTAAGAAATTTGAGGTCCAATCCCAGATAAGGGACAAGGTCCAGAAAGAAGTCGGTAAGACCCAGCGGGAATATTTCCTGAGGCAGCAGCTTAAGACCATTAAGGAAGAGCTGGGTGAATCGGATGAATCCATTGCTGTCACAAATGACCTGAAAGAAAAGCTGGATAAGAAAAAGAAAATGCCAAAGGATGCAAGACAAAAGGTAGAAAAGGAGATGAAGAGGCTTGAGGGTATTCCCGCCATGTCTCCGGAGCATTCTTATATAAGGACCTATATTGAATGGATGCTCGATGTGCCCTGGTCAGAGAAGACAAAAGATGTCCTGGATCTTAAAAAAGCCAAGGCGATACTTGACAGGGATCATTATGACCTTGAAAGAGTCAAGGTCCATATATTGGATTATCTTGCAGTGAGAAAACTGAAAGGGAAGGCAACAAAGGGTCCGATACTCTGTTTTGTCGGTCCTCCAGGCGTAGGCAAGACTTCTCTTGGACAGTCAATTGCCAGGGCCACCGGAAGGAAATTCATAAGGATGTCTATCGGCGGCATAAGGGATGAGGCTGAGATCAGGGGCCACAGAAGAACATATGTCGGCGCCCTTCCGGGTAGGATAATACAGGGACTCTCACAGGCAGGGACCAGTAATCCTGTGTTCATGCTTGATGAAATAGACAAGGTGGGAGCAGATTACAGGGGAGATCCCTCATCCGCTCTCCTTGAAGTATTGGACCCTGAACAGAATAATTCATTCAGGGATCATTACCTTGAAGTACCCTTTGATCTTTCAAATGTGATGTTTATAACTACTGCAAACATTCTGGAGACCATACATCCGGCGCTCAGGGACAGGATGGAAGTAATAGAGATCCCGGGATATAGCTCCGAGGAAAAGATCCATATTGCAAATAAGTTCCTTATACCAAAGCAGTTGATAGAACAGGGAATTGAAAAATATGATGTCAAGTTTACCAGTGATGCTATCTACCTGATAATCGAGGAATATACCAGGGAAGCCGGCGTAAGGAACCTTGAGAGGGAGATCTCGAAAATATGCAAAAAGATAGCAAGAGAGATCGTCGAGGGTAAAAAGCACTCAAAGATAGTCACTGCTAAAAAGGTAGGGGATTATCTTGGAGTATCCAAAATACAGCCGAGCGAGATCGAGGACAAAAACCAGGTCGGTGTGGCAACCGGACTTGCATATACTCCTGTCGGAGGAGATATCCTTCTTATAGAGTCCACCTTCTACAAGGGAACGGGAAAGATGCTCCTTACAGGAAAACTTGGAGATGTGATGCAGGAGTCCGCTAAAGCGGCATTAAGCTATATCAGGTCCAGGGCCACTGAATTTGGTCTTGATGATAAGGTATTTAATAAATCTGATATACATATCCATGTGCCTGCCGGAGCCATTCCCAAGGATGGTCCATCTGCCGGTGTTACCATAACCTCGTCGCTGGTATCAGCCTTTACGGGAATACCTGTGATAAGAGACATAGGTATGACCGGGGAAATAACTTTAAGGGGAAGAGTACTTCCCATTGGCGGCTTAAAGGAGAAACTTCTGGCCGCTAAGAGATCTGGACTCAAGAAAATAGTAATGCCTTCAAAGAATAAAAAGGATCTTGATGAAGTCCCCAGGACAATACTTAAAGGACTTGAACTTGTATTTGTGGACAATATTGATGAAGTTGTAAAAAATACTCTCGAAAAGGATCCCTTCAGAGTAAAAAAACTGGGCAGTGCTCCAGTCTATGGTACCGATGAATCTGATTTTGAGAGTGATACAAATTTTACAACAACTGGAAATTAGATACTTCTTGTAGAAGCGAAGCAATATTTTTTTTAAGTTTTTAAAGGACTGGTGTCTTCCCTTTTTGATCTATGGTAATCAACAGCCCTCTCTGATAGAATCCAGGGAGGGTTGTAATTCATTATCCATACTATGAAATACAATAACAATAATAGAATAAACGTGGAAAAAATAATTGTAGAAAAGATGATCATGCTGTATTGCAGCAAACAGCATACCAGAACCCCTGCCTGTGATGAATGCAGGGAACTTATCAATTATTCCCACCTCAAACTTGACCGGTGCAAATTCGGTGAATCCAAACCTGTATGCTCCAGGTGCAGCGCTTATTGCTATAAGCCCTTGATGAGGGAAAAAATTAGAGGGATCATGAGGTATTCCGGACCAAGGATGATATACAATCACCCCATGATAGCTATAAAATATATGATCAATAAAATGGGTAGCCGCAATATATCTACATAGTTTTAAAGATTTCAGTTATAATACTTGCGGTTTTATTATAGAATTATAATAATTTTTTTATTTAATTTAATTTTATGGTAAAAGAGAAAAAATCGCCATGCAGGATCATCTCCGTCGTAAACCAAAAAGGCGGAGTCGGTAAAAGTACTTCTGCGGTCAATATATCTGCATACCTCGGACAGAGCGGATTCAAGACACTGCTTGTTGATATGGACCCACAGAGTAATGCCACCAGCGGTCTCGGCATATATCCTGAGGATATAGATAAATCTACCTATGATGCTATTATAAATTTTGAAACGCCTGCAAAGACCATTCTCAAAACCGGTTATGAAAATCTTGACATTATGCCCTCTTCGGAAAAGCTGTCAGGTGCCGAGGTGGAGCTTGTCTCAAATTTCAAGAGGGAGTACAGGTTGAAAGACATTATTGACCAATTAAGCAGTGAATATGATTATATACTTATAGACTGCTCTCCCGCCCTTGGACTCTTAACCGTAAATGCTCTTACTGCATCAGGTGAAGCGCTCATCCCCCTGCAGTGCGAGTACTATGCGCTTGAGGGAATTGCCAGACTTCTCAAAACAGTGGACCTCGTAAAACATAATCTTAATAATGACCTCGAAATCTCCGGAGTGGTCCTGACGATGTACACAAGGACCAGGCTTTCGGGCCAGGCAGTCAAGGAAATAAGGAAATATTTTCCAGGTAAAGTATTTAAGACAATAATACCTCGCAATGTCAGATTGGCTGAAGCTCCAAGTTTTGGAAAACCGATACTTTCATATGACCCAGGCTGCATGGGGGCCATGGCTTACAAGTCCCTTACAAAAGAATTGATCGCCAGGCACCGGTATAAATCAAAGGAAATAGAACTAAAAAAAGAGATAGAACCTCTTTCAAAAAAAATAAAAGTATTCTGGGATACCGGGGCGGCTCCCCGGCATGCTGCTTCCAGCAAGGGTAAATAATAAATACTAATCCAGCCGCAGAATAATCATACCTTTCTGATATAATACATCCATGGATTTTAAAATTCTTGATAAAATACTTAGCAGTGAAAGACCTTACCGCTTAAAACAGGTCAATAAGGCAATATTTAAAGATCTTCTTAATAACTGGGACGATGCCACAAGCCTGCCCCTGGAACTGCGCGGGGTGCTCAGCAGGCAATTTCCGCTTTCCATAGATGGCAGGATAATCGATTCCAGGGAAAGTGATACTGTAAAGGCTATCATCAAGCTAGATGGAGATATGCTGATAGAA
>CAYRTF010000002.1:21784-22759 GCA_964427165.1 uncultured Actinomycetota bacterium
ATACCGTCTGTGTCTCTTCACAGGCAGGCTGCGCTCTTGACTGCCTATTCTGCCAGACTGGAAAATTGGGCTACAGACGAAATCTTAACTCTTCAGAGATAATAGTCCAGGTTCTATTTTTTCAAAGGTATCTCAAAGCCAGGGGATCATCAATATCAAATATAGTATTTATGGGAATGGGTGAACCATTTCTAAATTATGACAATGTGCTTGAGGCAGTAAGGGCAATAAATGACCATGAAAAATTTGAAATAGGTGCCAGGCATATCTCTATTTCAACAGCTGGTCTTCCGGAAAAGATCAGATTATTTGCTGGCGAGAAGATCCAGGTAAACCTGGCTGTATCATTAAATGCCCCGGATGATGACCTGAGGTCCAGGATAATGCCCTTGAACCTTAAACATGGGCTGCCAGAACTGATGGAAGCCGTGAAGCACTATATCAGAAAGACTAACAGAAAGGTAATGTTTGAATATGTGATGATCGAGGGTCTTAATGACTCAGATGAAATTGCAAATGAGCTTGTAGACTTTTTGAAGGGTATTTTATGTCTTGTGAACCTGATACCATATAATGGAGGACTGCCGCTTAAGCCGCCATCAAAATCCAGGATAGGTGCATTTAAAAATATCCTTTTGGAAAATGGGCTCAATGTTACCCAGAGATCAAGATTCGGAGCGGATATAAAATCTGCATGCGGCCAGCTTGTCTTTGGTGAAGAAAGAAGTGAGGATTAATTTTTAAGAATTTATATATGGATCACCAGATCATCAAGCATAATTAATTGGATTTAGTCCTGATAACTGCTCAAATACTTCTTGATCCTATTATTGTCTTCATTTTCCCTGTCTCCCTTGAAATAGACCTCAATGAATTCAATCCTTTGTCTCTGTTTAAAATATGCATATACCACGCGGAGGGATGATCCTTTTAAGTATCTGCAAAACAACCTTGCCTTTATAATATACAAAACTT
>CAYRTF010000003.1:0-20189 GCA_964427165.1 uncultured Actinomycetota bacterium
CTTTAAATACTGTTATGGATGGGCTAAATCTTTATGTTATTTCTCTTTATGTTATTTCTCTAAGGAATTTACAAGCCTTGCAGCCTGAGATTTCTTATTTGCAGAATAATTTTTATGGACCGCACTCTTTTTAACAGCCTTATCAAGAGCTTTATCCAGTTTAGCCAGATTTAACTTTGCATCTTCCAGTTTTTTCTCTTCAACAGAAGCGATCAGGTTTTTCTGAGCTGTCTTTATACCGGACTTTAAAGCCTTATTCTTTATAGTTCTCTTTTTATTCTGCCTATCACGTTTTATCTGCGATTTAATATTCGGCATCTATTTTTCCTCCAAAAAATTGGACTTCTATAGCAAACAAGGAGATATTTTAGCACTTTTCTTAATAAATAAAAACACTTATTATTGGCATATCCATACTGATGTAATACAATCCATGGGTACCATAAGTTAGGTAACATATCAGGGAAAAGACATATATGGGCGAGGATCTGTTTATTTCAAGGAAAAGGATTTTTGGAGCCACGGCACTGGTAGTCATTGCTATACTGCTCTCCAAGGTATCCGGTCTTGTAAGGGACCAGATAATGGCGGGGTATTTCGGTATCAGCTTTGAGACCGATGCTTTTGTCTGGGCAAATTATATACCAAACCTCTTCCGCATACTTTTTGCCGAGTCTCTTATTGTTGCAGCATTTATTCCCATATATTCCAGGTATATAAGGAAAAGAAACCCTGGAGAGAGCCGCATATTTGTAAGTTCCATATCAAATATAATGATCATTTGTTTTTCAGTGGTAGCAGCTATACTATTTGTTCTTTCACCTCAAATAGGAACACTTCTTTCAAGTATTTCAGGTAATCAGATGGATATTGCAAAATTTGTGGTTATGAACCGTATAATGATCTTTTCTCTACTTACCATGAGCCTTTCCGGTCTTGTGACGGGAATATTAAATTCCCACAACCTGTTTACCCTTCCCTCACTTGCGCCATTTGTTTTAAATATTGTCACGATAATCTTTGTGACCACTCTTTACTCAAGACTTGGAATATATTCGATGGCGGCAGGAGTCATGGCGGGATCACTTATGCACCTCCTTATACAGGTCCCCCAGTTAAGGATAGCCGGACCGGAATTCAGAACATCTGCCTCCGGCCAAAAGACCTTAAAAGACAATATAGCGCTCTGGCTCAAAGAAAGATTTACGCTTGATCTCAAGCACGAAGGAGTTAAGGAGATCTTTAGCCTGATGTTTCCCATCCTTTTGAGCCTGGGTGCGGTCCAGCTCAATAATAGTGTGGATAATTTCTTTGCATTAAACCTTGGAGCCGGAAATACTACGGCCCTTACACTTTCCTGGAGAGTAGCAAATCTGCCTTTAGGGGTATTTACGGTCGCGATAATAACTGTACTTTATCCATTGATGTCAAGACAGGCCGCAGGGGATGACATAACAGGCATCAAGGAGAGCTTCTCTCTTGGCATGAGGGAGATAGGCTATATGATGCTGCCTGCCACTATGGGGCTGGCAATCCTTTCTTATCCTATAATAAAAGTTTTATTTGAACATAATAATTTTAGTCCCGATGATACGCTCAAAGTATCATATATCCTTATTTTTCATAGTCTTGGACTTGTATTTTTCGGACTGCTTATGATCTTAAACCGGGTCTTTTATGCCTTTAAAAATGTTAAAACGCCGCTTAAGGCCGCAAGTATATCGATAATCATAAACCTTGTCCTTGACTGGATGCTTATTAAGTTTATGGGTGTCAGCGGCCTGGCTCTTTCGACTGCCCTTGTGGCTCTTTTCAATGTAGTGGTGCTCCTGATCATACTGCGTAAAAAAGTCGGAAATCTTGGAGCCAAAAGAATAGCAGGCTCTTACTGGAAGATACTGGTCTCGACGGGTATTGCGGGTGCATCGGTTTATTTTACATGGAGGTATCTGTCAGTCTATGCGTACAGGAATCTTTACTGGCTGATCCTGGGGCTATTTATAGTTATAGTCCTTGGTGCAGGGGTATATGTGGCATCTACAATAATATTTAGGATGGATGAGATAAGGTTTGCACTTAATATGTTCAAAGGGAAAAAAAGCAGGGATGATGACAGCAGCGGAGGGTCTGGAAGCGGAAAGATAGATGAAGCAGAAGATAGAAATGACAGTGATAAAGAAGATGACTGAGAAAACAAACAGGGAGCTTGTAAGGAATTTTTCAATAATAGCCCATATAGACCATGGTAAATCGACACTGGCTGACCGGATCCTTGAGATCACAAAGACTGTAAGCAAGAGGGAGATGCTTGATCAGTTCCTCGATGACATGGAACTTGAAAGGGAAAGGGGAATAACAATAAAGGCGCATGCGGTAAGGGTGCTTTATCATAATGCAGATAACGGGAAAGAATATATATTTAATCTGATCGATACCCCCGGGCACGTGGATTTTTCTTATGAAGTATCGAGGAGCCTTGCCGCCTGCGAGGGAGCCATACTTGTGGTTGATGCTACCCAGGGGATACAGGCCCAGACCCTGGCAAATGTATACCTGGCCCTGGAAGGAAATCTTGAAATAATACCAGTACTGAATAAGATCGACCTTAAAAGTGCACGTACCGGAGAAGTAGCGGTAGAGCTTGGAAAAATACTTGGTGTACCGGAAGACGGGATCATAAAGGTCAGCGCTAAGACAGGCGAAGGCATGGAAGCTGTCCTTGGGAGGATAGTCAGAGATATTCCTGCCCCGGCTGGAGATGGGGACCTCCCCCTGCAGGCTCTCATATTTGACAGCCAGTATAATTCATACAGGGGCGTAGTGGCTCTTATAAGGGTCGTCAATGGTTTTATAGAAAAGGGCACAAAGATCAGGTTCATGGGGGAAAACACAGTCTCCGATGTAGAGGAAGTAGGCATATTCGGACCAGATATGATCAAGAAGGATAATCTTTCGGCAGGAGAAGTGGGATATATGATAACCGGCATTAAGGAAGTCGGAAATATTGTTGTAGGCGATACCGTAACGAATGCAGGTGAACCCGCCAGGACCAGTCTGCCCGGTTACAAGAAACCAAAACCTATGGTCTATTCCGGTCTTTTCCCTATAGACGGCGGGGATTATGAAAACTTGAGGGATGCACTGGGAAAGCTGTCATTAAATGATTCCTCTCTTGACTTTGTCCCTGAAGCATCAACCGCTCTTGGTTTTGGTTTCAGATGTGGTTTCCTGGGGCTCCTCCACATGGAAATAATAAAGGAGAGGCTGGAAAGAGAATATGGGCTGAAGCTTATCACGACAGCTCCCAATGTTGCCTATAAGATACAGCTAAGCGACGGCAGTACTATGGAGGTCAAGAGGCCCTCTGATTTTCCTGATCAGGAAAGAATAATAAGCATAGAAGAACCCTATACTGAAATGACCATTATCAGTCCAAAAGAATATATCGGAAAGATAATGAAGCTTGCAGAGTCCAAAAGAGGAGACTTTGTGGATATGATATATATTTCCATAGAAAGGGTAGAGCTTAAATATATAATCCCGCTTTCGGAAATAATAGTGGATTTTTTCGATCAGCTAAAATCCATATCCTCAGGGTATGGGTCCCTTGATTATGAGGTGATCGGATTCGAGCAGTCGGACCTGGTCAAGCTGGATATTCTTGTCGCGGGCGACAGGGTGGATGAGCTGTCAGTGATCGTGCATATGGATAATGCATATTATATCGGGAGAGAGCTTGCCCTGAGACTAAGGAAGATCGTACCGAGGCAGAACTTTGAAGTGCCTATACAGGCGACTATAGGCAAACGGATCATAGCAAAGGAGAGAGTCGCTCCGTACCGTAAGGATGTGACAGCCAAACTATATGGGGGAGATATCACAAGAAAGAAAAAACTGCTCGAAAAACAGAAGAAAGGCAAGAAGAGGATGAAAAAGATCGGAAGGGTAGATATACCTGATGAGGCCTTTATGAGCTTTTATGGAATAGATAGAAGCAAGTAGAGGGTCCATTGCCGGATGGTCCTGGTGATCCGCTGCCGTTATTTTTTTAACTGGCCGGATCTGCATATTTAAAAAGATGGTCCTGCACCATCATATAGATATCCAATTTTATTATAGAGATTATTTTAGTAGAATATATATTGAATTATACTTAAGACAATTTATAAGCCATATCCAAAAAAGGAGAAAGAGATGAAAAAAATAATAGTAATAGCTGCAGTAATAGCATCCATGTTGCTGGTCCTGCTGTTGGCAAGCGGATGCAAGTTTGGACAAAATATTGCTGAGAAGATCGCAGAAGAAGCAATAGAGAAAGCCATTGAAAAAGACAGCGGAGAGAATGTGGAGATAGATCTTGAAGATGGAGAGGTGAGCATACAGAGTGATGATGGCGGGGTAGATATAAGTGCTGATGATGAGACGGTAGAGATAAAATCAGATGAAGGCGAGGTCGCTATTGGTTCAGGCGCAGAGCTTCCTGAGGGTTTTCCGGAAAATGTTGCTGTATACCCCGATATGGAAATAAATACATCATGGAAAAGTACTGAAAATGATAAGGATAGTTTCTCTATAAGTGGTACTACAGAAGATGCAGGAGATGATGTGTTTGCATGGTACAAGGATAAGCTAAGCAGTTGGAACATAGAGGGCGAGTTTACTATGAGCGGAGATGACGGCAAGACTTCCACTCTTACCGCAAATGGAGAGGGGCTCATCATTACTATTATGGTGATCGAGACCAAAGATGAAGGAACGGCTGTTGTTCAGACCGTTATACAAGAATAAGACATAATATGATTAAATGATCTATATATAATAAAATGGAAGGTGGCATAAGTCTCCTTCCATTTTGATTTTTAGATGTCTATATAATATAATTTTTTGAAAAATTAATAAGACTTAAGGTCAAATAAGTACTGACATATAATAAATTTTCAATGAGTCTGGAAATATAGCAAAGAATGGCTGAAACTAAGAAATATCTCATTAAATTCCTTCCGGATGGCAGGTCCATCAAAGTCCCTCCCGGTTACAATCTCCGCCAGGCTATTCTTGACAGCGGCCTCAATATAGATTCTTCCTGCGGCGGCGTTGGAACATGCGGAAGATGCAGGGTGAAAGTGATAAAAGGTGATACTGGATCAAAAAAAACTAAATTTATTTCCGCAAATGATAAAAGGAAAGGTTTTGTCCTTTCATGTCTTGCCAGGGTAAAAAGCGATCTTGAAGTAGAGATACCAAAACATAAAAAAAGCAGGGCAAAAATAGCTGAGGGGAAATTTAGCAGCAGGGCCTCAAAGGCTTATTCGGGGATAAGCACCGAAGAGCTTTCCAGTATTGAGGTGAAACCCTGGTTCCTAAAAGAAAACCTTGTAGTCGAAGAACCGACTCTGTCATACGGTACAAGTGATCTTTACAGGATAAAAAAAAGCATAAAGGAAACGACGGGAATAGAAGATCCCGATATTCCAATACATCTTATCCGGAAGCTCCCCGATGCATTAAGGAGGCAGGACTGGAAGGTAACCGTTATAATGGATAAGGAAAATGAGATCATGATCGATCTTCACAGTGGGCACCTGGATAAGAAGATATACGGTATAGCTCTGGATATAGGTACTACCAGTCTTGTTATGTATCTGGTCGATCTTCTTGACGGTTCCATCCTTGGCATTCAGTCTGAATATAATCCCCAGATAAAATTCGGGGAAGATATCATAAACCGGATAGTATATTCAAATAAACCGGGAGGCCTGGCACAACTCAGAGAGATCCTGACAGATACCCTGAATGACCTTATAAAAAAATTGCTCAAAGACAGCGGTATTAATGCCAGGGATGTAGTATCGGTGATGATAGCCGGTAATCCTACGATGATGCACCTTTTTTACGGGGTCCCGCCGAGATTTATAAGGGAAGAACCATATGTTACTGTGGGAAATAAGTTTTCGAATTCAATTACCAGGGAAGTCGGTATAAGACATCTTGCCAATGCACATGTTTACAGCATACAGGGAGTCGCCAGTTATCTTGGAGGGGATATAACCTCAGGGGTGCTTGCCAGCGGGATGTATGATGAAAGCGAACTGGCCCTTTTCCTGGACCTTGGCACCAATGGAGAACTTGTTGTGGGGAATTCGGAATGGATGATGGGGTGTTCGTGTTCCGCCGGGCCTGCTTTTGAGGGCGGCGGGGTAAAATGCGGCATAAGGGCCGCTGACGGCGCGATTGAAAAAGTATCAATAGACCAGAAGACATTCAAATGTGATGTAGATGTAGTGGGGAACCGTACTCCTGAAGGTATATGCGGTTCGGGCCTTATTGATATTCTGGGGGAGATGTATATAAAGGGAGTCATAGATAGAAAAGGAAAATTCAATAAGGATATCGGCAATAAATACCTTCTCTGTGAGGAAAGGGATTGCAAGTATGTGATAATACCGGCTGACAAGAGTGCTACCGGAAAAGATATTTTTATTAGCGAAGTGGATATTGATAATCTGATCAGGGCAAAATCAGCTGTATACGCAGGAATAAGGACTCTTCTTGAAGAAGTGGATCTCAGCGTGCATGATCTGCAAAAAGTATATATTGCAGGAGGTCTTGGAAGGAATCTCAATATAAGGAATGCGGTGATGATAGGGATGCTCCCTGATATAAATATAGACAGATATCATTTTCTTGGGAACACTTCAGTTACCGGCGCATACCTGAGTATAATGTCAGAGGATAAATATAAAGAAAGCGTCAGGATTGCCGGCCATATTACATATATAGAATTAAGTGTTAATATGAAATTTATGGACCGGTATGTAGCGGGCCTGTTCTTGCCCTATACAGACATGAAAGATTTCCCAACGGTAGAAGAATATATATATTCTATTGATAAATAAATTTTTATAATTATCTTTATTTTTTGAAAGGATCCCATTGACCCATGAGTAAGAAAATCGCCATAGCAGGAAAAGGAGGAGTGGGCAAGACCACCACAAGCGGTCTTATAATAAGAAACCTGATCGATGGAGGAAAGGGAACGGTCCTGGCACTTGATGCTGACCCAAACTCCAATCTTAATGAAGTGCTGGGTGTCGAGGTATCTTCAACAATAGGCATGATCAGGGAGGATTTTAGAAAAAATGCCCCCAGGATGACCGGAGGAATATTTAAGGACCAGATGGTTGAGATGAATGTCCACCAGGCACTTATCGAGGAGAGCAGTTTTGATCTTCTGGTAATGGGCAGGGGCGAGGGCCCAGGGTGCTATTGTGCGGCAAATAATCTTTTCAAGACATATATTGATACACTCCAGGACAATTACGGGTGGGTAGTAATGGACAATGAAGCTGGAATGGAGCACTTGAGCAGGAGGACGACAAGCGATGTAGATTGGCTCCTTATAGTATCCGACCCTTCTCCAAGGGGGATACTTACGGCCGCAAGGATAAGGGACCTGGCAGGGGAAGTAGATGTCTCGGCTGGAGAGATCCATCTTATTGTCGGAAGGGTCGATGGAGAGCTTGACGGCCGGCTTGAAAAAAGCATAAGGGAGAAAGGGTTAAATCTTCTTGGAACTATAAATGTAGATGAAAACATATATGATATGGATCTTGAAGGTGGTTCAGTCTTTGACCTTCCCGGAGACAGTACGGCACTGGTACAGGTCCGCGCCATGCTGGAAAAGATCGGTGTAGTTTAGGATCTTGACTGCAATAAGCTGCGCTATAAATAGTGCAATAATACCTTGTAAATTAAATCCCTTCCGATATAATATTTAAAATTGTTCATTGAATGCACATATGTGCATATATAAATAATGTTCCATTTAAACCGGCAGGTCCGCGGCAATAAAGCATAAAAAGAACCTGAAGTTTTTTTTTAAAAATGGTAGAATGGCTAAGATTATTCTCTGTGTTTTATAGGGCATAATAAATGAATTTATTAATTTGTAATACTATATGCAAGGGGGGAAAGGTTTGAGCTTTCAAATTCCAAAAAATTCCTATTCCGGAAAGATCAATGAATTAAAACTCGGTACCGGTGATTCCCAGGTGCTTGTAGGAGGTGAGACAGCCTTACCGTTCTACACTTTTGAAGGAGAAAATCCCAATAAGCCGATAGTGGCAATGGAAGTATATGATGGGAAACCTTCAGGATGGCCCGAAATCGTATCTAAATATTTTGAAGATGTCTTTGATGATCCCATAAAATGGGCAAAAAAGAATATTGAAGAATATGATGCAGATGCTATATGCCTTAAGCTCACACGCATTAATCCTGACGGCGAAAATATGAGTCCGGAAGATGCGGCAGAGATAACAAAAGACTTGCGGGAAGCCATATCTAAACCGCTTATAGTCTACGGAACGGGCCCGATAGACAAGATCGCTGAAGTGATGAAAAAGGTATCTGAAAAGAATGCAGATAGCAATATCCTGATGGGTTGGGCGGAAGAAGATAATTACAAGACGATAGCTGCTGCAGCTATGGGGTATAATAATAATGTCACATCACTTAACCAGCTCGATGTAAATATTGCAAAGCAGCTCAACATACTTCTCACACAGCTTGGTCTTCCGCCGGACAGGATAGTCATGGACCCTGCAAGTTCGGGTCTGGGCTATGGTTTGGAATACTGTCATTCTGCCATGGAAAGACTGAAAATAGCTGCGCTTCTTCAGGATGATAAGATGACACAGATGCCAATAATAAATGATATAGCTCCCGAAGTATGGAAAGTCAAAGAGGCCAAAGAAAGCCAGGAAAATTCTCCTGAATGGGGAGATCAGGAACAAAGAGGCATAAATTGGGAAGCTATCTCATGTGTGAGCCTTTTGCTTTCAGGTTCGAACATATTGGTTATGAGACATCCGAAAGCAGTAAGCCTGGTTAAAAAATTAATTGATGACCTTCTGTAGTTTGAAACTAAAAAAGGATGGTGTTTAAAAATAATGGCAAAAGAAAAAAGAAAACCGGAAGATATATCGGAAGATAAGGCAGTATGTGAGATGCTCGTAAATATGGATCCTGGGATCTCTACTGTTTTTGACAGGTCGGAATCCATGAAACCATGTCCCATTGGTTCAAGTGCATCAGGTATCTGCTGTAAGAATTGTTCGATGGGGCCCTGCAGGCTAAAAGAAGGCAAGGTGGGCCTTTGCGGTGCAACAATGGGGACAATCGCTGCCAGGAACCTGGCAAGGAGCATTGCAGTCGGAGCTTCGGCTCATTCAGACCATGGGAGGGATCTTGCTCATCTGCTGGGGCTTGCCGCACAGGACAAGGCAGAAGGTGTAAAAATAAAAGATCCGGAAAAACTTATTGAATTTGCAAAAGTATTGGATATAAAGACGGAAGGCAGGGAAATAAGTGAGATAGGCGTGGAAGTGTCAGAAAAAGCCCTCAGTCTTTTCGGACAGCAGACCGGTGAGATAGATCCTGTTAAGATCGCTCCTGAAAAGAGACAGGAGGTCTGGAGGAAGAACAAGGTTGTACCAAGGGGAGTTGATAGAGAAGTAGTAGAAATGCTTCACAGGACCCATATGGGTGTTGACCAGGATGTTGAGAATATCCTTGACCAGGCAGTAAGAACTGCACTTGGCGACGGCTGGGGCGGTTCCCTGATAGCTACCGAGATAAGTGATATACTATTTTCAACTCCGAAACCAAACAGGGCAAAGACAAATCTCGGAATGCTCAAAGAGGATGAAGTTAATATTGTTATCCACGGTCATGAGCCTACCCTCTCAGAGATAATTGCAACACTTGCTGACAATCCCGAGCTTGTAGAATATGCAAAGACAAAAGGTGCAAACGGTATAAATGTGGTCGGTATATGCTGTACCGCAAACGAAGTGCTGATGAGACAGGGAGTGGCCCCTATTGGTAATTTTCTTTCCCAGGAACTGGCAATAATGACAAGATCAGTCGAGGCTATGATAGTCGATGTCCAGTGCATAATGCAGTCTCTGGGAGATATCACTAAAAAATATCACACAAAACTTATAACATCCTCACCGAAATGCAAGATCCCCGGCGCTATTCATATGCAATTTGAGGAAGATAATGGACTGAAGCTTGCCAGGGAGATAATCAAGCTGGCTATAGATAATTACCCGAACAGGGCGAAGGAAGTATGCATTCCTGATATCAAGTCCGATCTTATTGCCGGATTTTCAAGAGAATACATAAAATATATGCTTGGCGGAAAGTTCAGAGGTTCTTTCAGGCCCTTAAATGATGCCATAATAGATGGCAGGATACAGGGCATAGTGGGGATAGTCGGATGCAATAATGCAAGATGCACCCATGATAAGTACCATAATTATCTTACCAGGGAATTTATATCCAGGGATTACCTTGTGGTCCAGACAGGATGCGGGGCACTTTCTACAGCTAAATGCGGTCTTATGGAATCAGAGGCGATGGAGCTGGCTGGAGAAGGATTAAGATCCATATGCGAAACAGTAGGAATACCTCCTGTGCTTCACCTGGGTTCCTGTGTTGATAATTCCAGGATACTTACAGTGGTATCTGATATGGTCAGGGAAGGCGGACTGGGAGATGACATCAGTGATCTGCCGATTGCAGGGGTTGCACCTGAATGGATGAGTGAAAAAGCTCTTTCAATAGGAACATATGTTGCAGCCTCAGGAGCTTATGTGGCTTTCAGCGGAGAGCCGATCCCGGTTGAATCAAGTGCTGAAGTAAAAGAGATGATGACTAAGGGATGGCAGGAAAAATATGGTGGACAACTTGAATATATTGCTGATATCGACGAACTCCTGAATAAGGTGATCGAAGTAATACAGGAGAAGAGAAGGGCCCTCAAGCTGGATGTGGCCAAGGAAAGAGTACTATTAGATATGGAAGCAAGGAGGTCATTGAAAGATGTCTAAGATTATTGCAACCAGTGCTATAAAAGGAGCTTATAAGACTCTGGAGCGGGCAGAACAGATGCTCGCAAAAAGTATTGAAAAGAACGGTAAGGACCAGATAGTGGAATTCCCGGATACCGGCTATTACCTGCCTATCATCTACAGTATGTCGGGTGTCAAGGTGGAAAAGCTTTCCGACTGTACAAAAGTCCTGGAAGAAGCAAGAAGATTGCTTCCGGCCGTACCTTCTGAAAAAATGTGGCTGCCGTATCTCGGCGGTACCCTGGATGCCGGTATTGCTACACTCTGGGCCGAGGAGATAATAGAGGCCATCAAATATATTGACGGACCTTCTCCTGTTGATGGTATATGGCTCGGAGCCGCAACTGATCTGATCATCAGGGAAAGAGGTATTGAGTTTGTAGATGGAACCGCACCCGGTTTTGCTGCATGTGTCGGAGCTGCAAAAGACAGCAAGACAGCGGTAAAGATCGCAAGGGAGCTACAGGAAAAAAATATCTATGTATTTATGACAGGTGAGACAAACGGCACTTCTATGGCGGAACAGCTTGACCAGGAAGGTATTGAGCTTGGTTGGGACACGAGGCTCGTTCCATTCGGAAAAGATATAACCGCTACGATATATGCCCTTGGGTTTGCTGCAAGAGCAGCGCTCTCCTTTGGAGGGGTCCAGGGCGGGGATTACAGCAGGATGCTCCTGTATAATAAGAACAGGGTATTTGCCTTTGTACTGGCTCTTGGTGAAGTGGATGAATTAAAGTATGCCAATGCGGCCGGTGCCATAAATTATGGCTTTCCGACGATAGCGGATACAAATATCCCGGAAATACTTCCCCGCGGCATATGTACCTATGAGCATGTAGTATCAAACATCCCTTCTGAAGAGATGGTATCGAAAGCTATTGAGGTCAGGGGGCTCAAGATCACTATAGATAAGGTAGATATACCTGTTGCTTTTGGAGCTGCCTTTGAGGGTGAAAGGGTAAGGAAAGAAGACACATTTGTAGAATTTGGCGGCAATAAGAGCGAAGCTGTTGAATTTCTCCATACTACCGATTCAACTGAAATAGAAGATGGAAAGGTGGAAGTGTTTGGCCCGGACATAGATGATATAGGAGAGGGAGATGTTCTTCCTCTTGGTGTCGAGGTACTTGTAAGCGGAAGAAAGATGCAGGATGATTTCGAACCCGTGATGGAAAGGCAGATACATTATTTTGTCAATTATGCAACCGGTATATTCCATATGGGCCAGAGGGATATCACATGGGTAAGGTTCTCTAAAAGTGCTGTTAAAAGCGGATTTAAAATAAAGCATATCGGTACCATACTTCATGCCAAGATGCATTCGGATTTTGGAAATATAATGGATAAGATCCAGATAAAGATATATACCAAACCCGAAGATGTAATAGCTCTTAAAGCAAGGGCCAAGGAAGTCTTCAGGGTCAGGGACGAAAGGTTAAAGACGCTTACAGATGAATCAGTAGATACATTCTATTCATGTTCGCTTTGCCAGTCCTTTGCCCCCAATCATATTTGCGCCGTCTCGCCTGAGAGGCCCGGTTTATGCGGAGCATATAACTGGCTGGACTGCAAGGCATCAAATGAGATCAATCCCACAGGTCCAAACCAGCCTATCAAAAAAGGTGAGATAATCGATGAAAACCTGGGAACATGGAAGGGTGTCAATGAGTTCGTCTACAAGGCTTCAAACCAGACACTGGAATCTTTTTCAGCTTATTCCATGATCGTGGATCCGATGACTTCATGCGGCTGTTTTGAAGTGATAGTCACAATTCTGCCCTCTACCAATGGAATAATGGCAGTAAACCGCGAACACTCGGGGATGACCCCCAGCGGGATGAAATTTTCAACGATAGCCGGTATGGTAGGGGGAGGTATCCAGACTCCGGGATTTATCGGTATAAGCAAGTACTTTATCGGTTCCAAGAAGTTTATCAAAGCCGATGGAGGATTAAAGAGGCTTGTGTGGATGCCAAAGGCGCTTAAAGAAGAAATAAGGGATGTTCTTGAGGATAGATTAAAAGATATGGGACTGGATGGCTTCCTTGATAAAATTGCCACTGAGGAAGATGCTGATACAGAAGAACAGGTTATGGAGTGGATACAGAAAGTCAACCATCCGGTACTTGAGATGGAGCCCATGATGTAATCCTAAAATGATAAATAAATTTCTATATTATAAGTTAAGGAGAGATAAATATGGCATTAAGCGGTTTAGAGATATTCAAGAAGCTACCCAAAACAAATTGCAAGGATTGCGGTTTTCCAACCTGTCTGGCTTTTGCTATGCAGCTTGCATCCGGCAAGGTGGAACTTGAAAAATGCCCCCATGTATCTGATGAGGTAAAAGAATCACTATCGGAGGCCTCACAGCCACCTATCCTAAAAGTTGAAATAGGTTCAGGGGAAGAAGTCATTACTATTGGAGAAGAGACAGTACTTTTCAGGCATGACAGGACATTTGTAAACCAGAATGCATTTGCAGTTACTATAAATGATGATATGCCGGACGAAAAGATAGAGTCCATGGTCGGGGATATAAACGACATAGCTTATGAAAGAGTCGGGATGACGCTTGCACTGGATGCAGTATGCATAAAGAATAGATCTGGCGACAAAGCAAAGTTTATGGCAGCAGTTGAAAAAATAAGTTCCCTTTCAAAAAAACCCATGGTACTGGTATCAGCAGATACAGCTACACTAAAAGAAGCAGCAGAAAAATTCAAGGATAGAAAACCTCTCATCCACGGAGCAGGCAAGGAAAATATTGATGACATGTTAGCAATAGGTAAAGACACCGGATGTCCGATAGTGGTAAAAGGCAGTTCTTTAGATGAGGTAATGGAACTTACAGCTAAAGCCAGGGAAGCCGGGATCAGGAACATGATCATAGATATCGGGTCCAGGAAGTTGAAGGATGATTTCTATAATCAGGTCATATTGAGATCAGCTGCCATAAAGAAGCAGGAGAGAAATCTTGGATATCCCACCATAGTATTTACTGATGAGATGACAGATGATCCGCAGACGGAAGCACTGCTGGCAGCCGTCTTTGTGGCAAAATATGCTTCAATAATAGTACTTTCAAACGCAAACAGACATAACATATACCCACTTCTTGTATACAGGCAAAATATATATACTGATCCCAGAAGGCCCATGCAGGTAGAGGAAAAGATCTATGAAATAGGTAAACCTGATGAAAATTCACCAATACTTATAACCACCAATTTCTCACTTACATATTTTATAATCTCAGGGGAAGTAGAGACCAGTAAAGTCGATGCATGGCTGCTTGTAATGAATGTGGAAGGACAGTCCGTCCTTACTGCCTGGGCAGCCGGTAAATTTGTTCCTGAACTTATTGCCCAGTTTGTAAAGAAAAGCGGGATCGGTGACAGGACCTCCAAAAATGAGATTGTCATACCGGGATATGTCGCTCAGCTCCAGGGCGAGCTGGAAGATGAGCTTGGAGATGGCTGGAAGGTAGTAGTCGGACCCCGTGAAGCGGGAGAAGTATCTAAGTTTTTAAAGGAATATACATCCTAGGATCAAAAAAGCGAAAGGAGCTATAAGGTGAAAAGCGACATTGAAATCGCACAGGCTGCGGAAATGAAACATATAAGGGAAATAGCCGGGTCCATAGGTCTGAGCGAGGACCATCTGGAGTTGTATGGCAATAATAAGGCCAAAGTCAGTCTTGACGTGATCGAAGAGTTCAAGGACAGACCCAATGGCAAGTATATTGATGTTACGGCAATAACGCCTACTCCGCTGGGAGAGGGAAAGACAGTTACCACTATTGGTCTTTCCATGGCACTGAACAAGATAGGCAAAAAGACGATAACATGTATCCGTCAACCTTCCCTGGGACCGGTTTTCGGTATTAAGGGAGGAGCAGCTGGCGGAGGATATTCACAGGTCCTGCCCATGGAAGATTTCAACCTTCATCTTACTGGAGATAATCATGCAATAAGTATAGCCCATAATCTTCTCTGTGCTTTTCTTGACACACACCTGATGAAGGGCAATGACCTCAATATCGATCCATTCTCAATAACCCTCAACAGGGTAGTGGATGTAAGTGATAGAGCTTTGAGAAATATTATAATAGGCCTGGGCGGGGCACTAAACGGGAATCCAAGAGAGACTGGATATGATATCACAGTAGCTTCAGAGGTAATGGCCATACTTGCGCTGACTACCAGCCTAAAGGATCTCAGGCAGAGATTGGGCAAAATGGTGATAGGCTCCACATATGACGGAAAGGCTGTTACTGCTGAGGATCTCCAGGTTGCCGGTGCCATGACCGTACTTCTGAAGGATGCCATAAAACCTAATCTTTTACAGACAATAGAGCATACTCCATGTTTTGTGCATGCCGGTCCATTTGCAAATATCGCCCATGGCAACAGCTCCATCCTGGCTGACCAGATGGCTATAAAACTTGGTGAATATGTAGTCACAGAAAGCGGATTTGGAGCTGATTGCGGTGCGGAGAAATTTATGGACATCAAATGCAGGTATAGCGGACTTAAACCTGATGCAGTTGTCATAGTTGCTACCGTAAGGGCACTAAAGATGCATGGCGGAGGTTTTGAATTTATACCGGGTCAGGGTGTCGATAAGGAAAAAATGGAAACTGAAAATGTGGAAGCAGTTAGCAAAGGTTGTGAGAACCTTGAAAAGATGATCGAGAATATGAACCTTTTCGGAGTACCTGTAGTCGTTGCAATAAATCATTTCGAATCCGACACACAGGCAGAAGTGGATGCTGTAAGGGAAAAGGCGCTTGCTGCTGGTGCAGAGGATGCTGTTATTTCAAAAGTATGGTTAAAAGGTGGAGACGGCGGTACTGATCTTGCTGAAGCTGTTGTGAAAGCTGCCGAGAAGCCTTCTGAATTTAAGTTCCTCTATCCGCTTGACTGGCCGATCAAGAAAAAGATCGAGACAATTGCGGCTAAGATATATGGTGCCGAAGGCGTAGATTACTCATCTGAAGCTGAAAAGAAAATAAAGCTTTATACGGAGCAGGGTTTTGATAAACTCCCTATGTGTATGGCAAAGACACATCTATCTCTGTCCCATGACCCAAATCTTAAGGGGCGGCCTACAGGTTTTATTATTCCGGTCAGGGATGTAAGGGCCTCGGTCGGTGCAGGTTTTCTTTATCCACTCCTTGGACAGATGAGGACCATGCCTGGATTACCCAAAGAGCCTGCGGGAAATAAAGTAGACATAGACGAAAATGGCAATATTGTAGGATTGTTCTAAATTGTAACAAATACTACTTAAAATTTGCTTAATATGGCATAATTTATAATAGATATGACGTATACGGTGGTGCAGCCCTTTTTTGGAGGTATGGCCGATTACAAGATCTAGTATAAAGATAGCCATAGGTAATATCTGAGATTTTAACAGGTCCTGGAGCGGTACTGCCATTCCAGGACCTGTTATTTACTAATAAGTAGTCAGGGAGGTGATTAAAATAGCTAAGCTAATAAGCGGACCAGAGATCGCAAAGGATATAAAAGCAGAAGTAGCAGAGGAAGTAAGCGAGATAGTAAGGTTAAAAGGAGCAAGGCCGGGACTTACGGTGATACTTGTCGGAAATGATCCGGCATCAAAAGTATATGTCAGAAATAAGCAGCTTGGATGTGAACAGGTAGGTTTTAAATCCGAGGCTATCAGAATGGATGAAAATGTATCCACAGAGGAATTATTGAAAAAAATAGACAATCTTAATTACGACATTAATGTCCATGGTATACTGGTCCAGCTGCCTCTTCCGTCCCATGTAGACAAAAACAGGGTACTTGAATCAATATTCCCGGAAAAAGATGTTGACGGATTTCATCCTATGAGTATGGGAAGGCTTGTCGCACAACAGGAGTGTCTGGTGCCCGCAACACCATCAGGCATAATAGAGATGTTGAAAAGAAAAGATATCAAGATAAAGGGAAAGGAAGCTGTCATTGTCGGTAGAAGCGTCATTGTGGGCAGACCAATGGCACTGCTTCTCATAAATGAATCAGCAACGGTCACTGTGTGTCATACAAAGACAAGAGATATGGGTGCGCATACAAGAGATGCTGAAATACTTATCGTATCAGCAGGCCGGCCTAATCTTATTGGAGGCGATATGGTCAGTGAGGGAACGGTAGTTATCGATGTGGGTATAAACAGGATATCAAAGGATCAGGCGGATCCCGAAGTACTTAAATGGAGAAAAGATGATTTTGAAAAAAAGGGGGCCACGCTTATTGGCGATGTCAATTTTCTTGAAGTAGAGCCAAAAGCAAGCTATATCACCCCGGTACCTGGCGGAGTAGGACCGATGACTATAGCTATGCTCTTAAAAAACACACTTAAAGCCGCAAAGATGCAATTGGGACTTAAATTATAATTATTTATCTGGTAAAATCTTTGCTGTTTGATCGGAAATTTGAAGTTTTTTAAAGGTTGATGTATGTATTATGCACGGGTAATAGGAAATATAGTCTCGACTATTAAGTATAAAGGACTTAAGGGAAAGAAGATCCAGGTAATACAGCCTGTTGATATGGAAACCGGAAAAGATTCAGGGGATTTCCTTGTGGCCCTGGACGCAACCTCTTCGGGTGTAGGAGATATGATCGGATATGAAGATGGAGCAGAGGCCACCTGGGCGTTCGAAGAAGATGATGTCCCTGTGGATGCCTCGATCATCGCAATAATCGATAAAATCAATATTACAGGTTGATATAATTTATTTTTAAAAGAGAACCGGGAGATATATATGGTATTGGGCCAGGTAGTAGGGAATGTCGTAGCCACACAGAAAAATGAAAAATTGATCGGGAAGAAACTTCTTATAGTAAAAGCCATCGACTTAAAAGGGAAACTCCTGGGACCTTTTGTTGTAGCTGTAGATATAGTAGGTGTAGGGATCGGTGAAAAAGTGCTTGTAGTAAACGGAAGTTCTGCAAGACAGACCGATGAGACAAAAGACAGGACCGTGGACTCTGTCATTGTGGCAAAAGTAGATAGCATACAGGTAGAGGCTTAGGCATTAATGCTGGATTCCTTATATGCGGTATGATCTGACGAGCTTTACCTCAAGTCTGTGAATACTGTTAATAAAATGCTACTCATCATATTATCATGGTATTATGTGCAAACACTGAGTTTTTATGGTTATGGGGTCGATTCTTATCGTAAATAAATACTAAGATCACCAATATTTATTATAAAAAATATTTGAAGTATAAGGATAAGAAAAAACAATATAAACATCATTATTCTTGGGAATATCCTCATTGCGATCCTGTTCCGGCCGGTCCGCAAGATCAGCCTTATCCTGTTTTTCAATCTATGCTGGGAAAAGAACCTGCCCGGGTTAAAACTTAAAGTCTGTGCCGGACCGGTTATGGCATCACCGGAACTGGTTGATTTTAATTTCATTATTGCGCTCAAAAGACTTTTTGCGATCTCTCTCACGGGCCTCCCAGAGTATTTTACCATCACCTTATCACTTCCGCTGTCCTGCTCTGTTCTTATAAGGAAATATGCTATATAGGCAAAGGGATTGAAGAATAAAACGTCCCTTAACATCATCGCTACCCAGCTTATAAGGTTATCTTTCCTTTTTATATGTGAAAGCTCGTGGTGGATAATGGTCTCTTTTTCAGGATGTTCCAGTACTTCAAAGAGACTCGGAGACAATACCATTGTCACACTTCTGACACCCACAATAAATGGCGATATATATCTCCTGTGCGTGAGGGAAATATCCGGAGGTTTTATCGTGGTTCTTTTAGCAAATTTATTCATAATGCTATAGATCACAGGTGCATCTTCAGGAGCAACCTTTTCCTCAAAAGCAAGCTTTCTATAGAAGAGGTAGAGATTTATCCATCTTAAAATGAGTGTTACGATGATGACTGCAATGGCCGTTATTATCAGGATATAGTTGATATCTGAGACAAACAGCGTGCTTTCTATACCGGAATCTCTGAATCCCGTAAAGATATTTGTGGGATCGGGCCACCTCAGGCCGGAATTTAGGGGTTTATCGTTTACAAAGTTAGGAGATGGCTCAAACTTTTCAGCTATTATCAGGAATGGCTTTATAAGCGGAAGGAAGAAAAACAATATTCTTATCCCGGAGTCCTTTATTCTGAATATAAACAGGAAGAAAAGAACCAGTGCCAGTGTTACAAAACTGTCGTACATTATCGGTAGTATGTATCCTGTTAGAATCGTTAATACCATAAGTATCCCTTTATTGTAGATCCTGGAAAAACATTCTATTATAAATCATATATTATATAAATGTTTATAAGTATTTTTTTATAAAATTATAAGGAAAAAAGATGATCAGGCTAATTGGTAATTATTCTATAAATCATATATTTGTATTGATTAACAAAAAAAGCAAATATATTTTTATATTTGCTTTAAATAAGTTTAATAACAAAAAGGCACTATTATTTATAGAAAAGTTATCTTCCACAGTCAGGCAGCCGGCAAAGAAAGAATAGACAAATCCTTTTTTAGGATTTGTCTATTTCGTCCATTAGTTTTTCAATACCCGATTTAGTCAGGTTCCTGGAATCTGATAAAAATCTGGAAACCATCCCGCTGGCACTTTCTTCGAGGAGCTTATCAGAAACTGACTGTATGATACTCTTGGAAAGTTCCTTTTTATCAACAGCAGCAGAATATATATATGTCTTTGCAGTCTTGTCTTGTTTTAATAATTGTTTCTCTGCAAGTGTGGTCATAGTGGACATTACCGTAGTATAAGGAATAAAACTATGTTCCTTCTTTTCAATCTCTCTTCTTAGCATGGTCTCATGCACTTCTCTTACAGTGACATTTCCCTTGTCCCAGACTATTTTCATTATCTCTGCCTCAAGATTACTGATACTGTTAAGTCCGTTTATCCCGATTTCCTCAGACTTTTTCTTTCCGGTTGTCTTTGCCATTTCATTCACCCACCTTTTTAAAAAGTTAATCTACTCTAATGAGTAAGTAACTTGTGTTACTCTATACTATCAAATAGTAATAATCAAATGTATGCAACTAAATATATTATATATCAATATTATATAATTTTAAAACCGATCAGTGCTGCAAAATATAAAATATTATAGATTAATATACTTATTTTATATTAGTATTGTATCATACACTCAGATGAAAACAAAAAATATTTTTCTTAAAACGATAGCGTAAAATCTTGTGTGTAAATTATGATTTAAAAAAATAAAATAAAGGCGT
>CAYRTF010000004.1:0-14595 GCA_964427165.1 uncultured Actinomycetota bacterium
ACTGTCGAACCAATATCGATGGTATCATTATGATTATTTCCTTCAATGATCACATGATTGTTTATGATCTCATTGATCTGTTCTATTCTACCCTCAATAAATGCCTGTTCGTTTTTTGCATATTCATATTCAGTATTTTCAGCAAGATCTCCTGCATTATCTTTTGCATCCTTTAATCTCTCAGCTATCTCTTTTCGCTTATTGCCGACAAGATCTTCTCTTTCCTTGACCAGCTTGTCATATCCTTCTCTGGTCAAACGGTATTCTTTCATTGGTAACTGCCCCCAGTGCTTAATTTCTTACTATATTTCTACCGTAAATAAATACATATCAAATAGTTATAATATTTAATTGAGGTATTATATTGTATGAAAATAAAGATGTCAAAATAAATAAAGTAACTTATAGATAAATATGCCTGATCCGGGAATTGAATCCTGGCTTAAGCCCGGTTCCCGGACTGGCCCCCTAACAGGTTCTTAGCCAAATCTACCCGTAATATAATCCTCGGTCCGCTTGTCCCGGGGATTGGTAAATATCCTATTGGTATCATCATATTCTATAAGTGTGGATGGTGTTCCAAAGCTTTCCATAAGCAGGAACGCTGTCTTCTGGGATACCCTGGCTGCCTGCTGCATATTATGCGTAACAATAATTATTGTATAATTTTTTTTGAGGTCATCTATCAGGTCCTCGATCTTCTGGGTCGAGATCGGATCAAGTGCCGATGCAGGTTCATCCATCAGTATTATTTCCGAGTCAACAGCCAGGACCCTCGCTATGCATAATCTCTGCTGCTGGCCCCCCGATAGGTCCAGGGCGCTTGCGTTTAATTTATTCTTTACTTCACCCCACAGGGCAGCTTTTACAAGGCTTGTCTCAATGATCTCATCCAGCTCTTGCTTTGAGTGTTTTCTGTGAAGTTTTGGCCCATATGCAATATTTTCATAGATGGTCTTCGGGAATGGGTTAGGTCTTTGAAAGACCATCCCTATTTTCTTGCGGAGCTCGACTACATCTATTGTGTCTTTGTATATATCTTTTCCATCTATCAATATATCCCCTTCCATTTTTGTATTGGGAAGAAGGTCGTTCATCCTGTTAAAGGTCCTTAAGAATGTTGATTTCCCGCATCCCGATGGACCTATCAATGCTGTGATAGTATTTCTTGGTATCTCCATTGAAATACCGCCAAGGACCTTATTGGCCCCATAGTAGAAACCATAATCCTTTACTTTTATTTTTGTGCCATTAACACCCAAAACGACTACACCTCACATCTGCTCTATATTTATAATCCTGACTGTACATATTAATAAAAAGCCTGATAAGTCTATAAATATTAATTCTTAAAGACCGAATTGAATGATATCAGAAAAAAAATAATAAAATAACTGCTAAGATTTAAATTTAATATTTTTTTAATATTCCATATCGTGCTTGAATTTTTTGATTTTTTCCGCCATGCCTTCATCAGAAAGTGCAAAGATCTCAATTGCCAGAAGTGCCGCATTCTTTGCTCCATTTATTGCTACACATGCTACAGGCACGCCTGAAGGCATCTGGACAATAGAAAGAAGGGAATCCATTCCGCCCAGATCAGAAGTCTTTATCGGCACACCTATTACCGGGAGCTCAGTATATGAAGCTATAACTCCTGGGAGATGCGCAGCTTTTCCTGCACCTGCTATAACAATCCCTATGCCGGATTTTTTTAGGCCCTCTGCAAATTCCCTTGTCTTGTTTGGCATTCTATGAGCTGAAAGTATATGAGTCTCGCATTTTATCCCAAAATCTTTAAGGGTATCAGAAGCATTTTTCATTATGGATTCATCAGATATGCTTCCCATCACAATAGCTGCTTTCATTATATCTCTTTTCATCAGGCATCCTCCTCTGCCTTATAGGCTATGTCTTTTCTATATTGCATTCCATCAAAGTTTATCTTGCTCATGGCCTCATATGCTTTTCTTCTTGCTTCTTTAAATCCAGGGGCCAATGCTGAAAGTCCGAGCACCCTTCCTCCGTCTGTAGCGATATTTCCATCCTGCTTCCTGGTCCCGGAATGAAATACTTCGATATCATCATCACCATCAAAACCGTCAAGCCCGGTGATGATATCACCTTTTGAAGACGTGTCCGGATATCCGCGTGATGCCGCCACTACGCATATGCATTTATCACTGCTCCATGAAAGTGAATCCACTCCAATATTTCCTTCTGCACATCCCATAAGAAGCGGTACCAGATCATCCTCAAGCCTGGGAAGGACCGCCTGTGTTTCAGGGTCGCCGAACCTGCAGTTGTATTCAAGGAGATAAGGTTCGCCTCCGGTTACCATTATCCCTGCGTAAAGGATGCCGCGGTAATCAATATTTTCTTTTCTAAGTGCATCTGCAGTAGGATAAATAATATTATCAAGAGCTTTTCTATAAACACTGCTGCTTATCATCGGGACCGGGCTATAACTTCCCATGCCCCCGGTATTTTTACCTTCATCGCCGTCAAATATTCTCTTATAATCCTGGGCAAGATCCATAGGTATGATCTTTTTCCCATCAAAAAGGCACAGTATGGATATCTCGTATCCGGTAAGAAACTCCTCGACTATTACCCTGTTTCCTGAATCCCCGAATACCTGGCTGACCATACAGTCATCAAGGGCCCTAACAGCCTCACTGACATTCTGTGCTATAAGTACTCCCTTTCCAGCAGCAAGACCGTCAGCCTTTATAACTAAAGGAAATTTATTCTGGTTTTTGACATATGCTGCAGCTTCACTGTATTGCGATCTTTCAAAAACTAAAGCCTCAGGTGTAGGAATACCATATTTGGATAACAGGTCCCTGGTAAAAACCTTGCTTCCTTCAAGCATGGCAGCATCCTTTTTAGGGCCAAAGGTTAATATCCCAAGGTTCTCGAGTTGATCAGCTATTCCTTTGACAAGAGGTGCTTCAGGTCCGACTACGACGAGTCCTATGCCCTTGGCTTCAACAAAATCAGCAATCAGGCTAAAACCACTTTTCCCAATATCCAATTTCACGCATTCAGCCACTGAACTGATCCCGGCATTTCCCGGAGCAGCATATACTTTCTCTACAAAGTCGCTTGCTGCAATTTTCCAGGCCAGGCAGTGTTCCCTGCCACCGCCTCCGATTACTAATACTTTCAACTTGCTCCTTTATATCCTAAATAATAAGAGTCGACCGGTTATTTGAGTCAAAAAGTCTTTTTTTTAGATTGGCGTCCCTGATGATTATCTGGCTCCTCTCGGGACCAACACTTACCATGGACACCGGAACCTTTATTATTTCTTCTATGCTTTCTATATATTTCCTCGCAGCTGAGGGTAGATCTTCATAATTCTTGATCCCGGTGATATCTTCCGACCATCCTTCAAATTCCTCATAAACCGGAGTGCACTTATGAAGTATGGTCTGGTGGCATGGAAGATCTTTATAGGTTTCTTTTTTATATTTATATGCTGTACATATCTTTATTTTTTCAAGTCCTGAAAGTATATCAAGTTTTGTAAGCGCTATACTGTCAAGATAGTTAAGCATCGCAGAATATTTAAGAACCACAGCATCAAACCAGCCGCACCTTCTTGGCCTTCCAGTAGTGGTCCCATATTCATGACCCTTCTCCCTTAGCAAGACGCCGGTATCTCCCGCGATCTCGGTTGGGAAAGGTCCTGATCCCACCCTGGTAGTATAGGATTTAGCAATGCCCAGAACTTCATCCAGCCTTCCAGGACCTACCCCGGCACCGATGCAGACTCCTCCCGATGTAGTAGACGATGAAGTGACATAAGGATATGTTCCCTGGTCGATATCAAGCATAGTGCCCTGTGCACCTTCAAATAATACGCTTTTGTTATGGTCAAGAAACTCATTTATCATAAAAGCCGTATCTATTATGTACCTGCCTATCCTTTCGGAGTAAAGCATATAATCTTCATATATTTCCCCTGGATCCAAAGGCTCCATTCCGTACACTTTCTCTATGATAGCATTCTTCAGGGAGAGCTCTTCTTCCAGCTTTGTCTTAAATATCTTATGATCAAGAAGATCCTGTGTCCGGATACCGGACCTGGAGGCCTTATCGGCGTAAACAGGTCCTATCCCCTTGTGGGTCGTTCCTATTTTCGATTTTCCGAGATGATGCTCCCTGGCTTTATCAAGAACTATGTGGTAAGGCATCACCATATGTGCCTTGCAGCTTATCCTCAAGTTTTCAATATTGATATTCTTCTGCTTTAAGTCATCAAGCTCCTCTATTAATACTGCAGGATTTAAAACTACTCCATCCCCTATTACACAGATAGCTTCAGGGTATAGTATTCCCGAAGGGATCAAGTGCAGTTTAAATACATCTTCACCCTTTACAACAGTATGGCCGGCATTGTTCCCGCCCTGGAACCTCACAACCATATCTACCTGACTGGAAAGCAGGTCCACTATCCTTCCCTTTCCTTCATCTCCCCACTGCGATCCTACAATGGCTAAACTAGACATTTCCTTCACCTCGTTTTTCTACCTGATGTGATCCTGTTAAATTTGAAAATAATGCATATCTTTGATTGAATTGCAGCTTTACTTTCCCAATGGGTCCATTTCTATGCTTGGCTATTATCAAATCCGCCTCACCTTTTTTCTTTGAGTTTTCGTCATAATATTCATCCCTGTATACAAAAGCCACAAGGTCGGCATCCTGCTCTATGGAGCCTGATTCCCTTAAATCCGCAAGCTGCGGTCTTTTGCTCTCCCGCTTTTCTACTTCCCTTGAAAGCTGTGAAACAGCAATTACGGGGATATTCAATTCCTTGGCAATACCCTTCAGGTTCTGAGATATTTCCGTTATCTCCAGTACCTTATTGCCCCTGTAGTTTGAAGTCGATTGCATTAGCTGCAGATAATCGACTATTAACAGCTTTATACCATATGTAGAAGCCATCATCCTAGCTCTCGACCTCAGGTCCATTACTGTAAGAAATGCCGTATCGTCCACATACAGCTTGCATTCTGCAAGTTTTTCTATAGCACTGGCCAGCCTGGTCCATTCATTTTCCCTTATTTTCCCATCCCTTAATCTCTGAAGATCGATCCTTGATTGCGCACTCATCAGCCTCTGGGCCACCTGGTGCTTTGACATCTCAAGAGAAAATACTGCAACCGGGATCTTTTCCTTGAGCGCAATGTTCTTTGCCATTCCAAGGACAAGGGAAGTCTTGCCCATGCCCGGTCTTGCCGCGATGATTATTAGATCGGAATTATGGAAACCGGAAGTCATATGGTCAAAATCAATATAACCTGATGGTATGCCCGAGATATCAGATCCTGACTCATGAAGCATTTCTACTTCCTCATAGACTTCAGATACTATATCCTTCATAATAGAAGCAGAATTTTTATTATTACCCTGGTTAAGGTCCTGGTAGATCGAGAATATAAGCTCCTGCGCCTTATCGACAGTTGCAACCAGGTCCTCCGGAACCTCATAACCCATAGTAGCTATATCAGTGGCAGCATATATCAGTTTCCGCAGGATTGAATGATTTCTTACTATCCTCCCATAATATTCTGCATTTGCGGCAAGGGGTATATTGCTGATAAGTGAATGGATAAAAGTTTTTCCGCCCACCTCTTCAAGTATCCCTTTCTTCTTAAGGTGATCCGCAATAGTGATCGGGTCAGAGGGTTCACCTTTTGAGTATAGTTCAAGAATAGCATCAAATATTTCCTGATTTTGTTTCCTGTAAAAATCATCTGACCTGACTATCCCCAATACTGAAGCTACAGCATCCCTTGATATGAGCATAGCCCCCAAAAGGGATTCTTCAGCCTCAATATTGTATGGAGGTATCCGCTGAAGTCTGCTGGTATCCAGCGGTGATCTACGGCTATCATTTTTTATTTTATCCTGCATAAGCTAAATAATTTTAGACCTCTTCAGTCTCCGGCGCATCCGGACTGGCTGCATCTTTCTTTTTAATGCCTTGAGTTTTCCCCCTGGCAGCCTCAGCCTCTATGCCGGCATCGATCTTTTCCATTTCTTCAGCTTCTGATGCTTCTTTTTCTTTTTGATGAGCTTCTATCAGGGCCTTTGACTCTTCATCAGGTTCGACTATAACCTTGATGGTTGCTTTCACCTCTTTATATAATTTTATATCGACATCATATTCGCCAAGTTCCTTTATATGCTCCGGAAGGTCGATCTTCTTTCTATCTATCTCGACTTTCTTCTCTTCCATTATTTTTATTCCAAGATCCTTATTGGTAATAGAACCATATAGTTTGCCTTCTTTACCGGTCTTTACAATGAAATTCAAGATAATGCCTGCAAGACTTCCTGCTGTCTTGCTCGCTTCTTCAATATTTTTTGCCTCGACTTTTGCTGCAGCTTTTTTAACCAGTACCATCTGATTTATATTACCCTTCGTAGCGATTACAGCTATTTCCTGGGGTATTAAATAATTATTTGCATATCCAGCCTTGACTTCGACTATATCGCCGACATCACCTAATTTTTCCTGATATTGTTTTAATATTACTTTCAAGTTTTCCTCCTGTATTATAAAGATTGGTTTTTATAATTTATTTTTTATTTTCTTTTTAATCTCCTGAAATTCGCCCATATATCAATGAGCCCCATTAATGGAAAAACTACAAGTGCAAAAGTAAAAAAGAACCACAAAGATGCAAGTATAAGTATTTTCCAGATGATTCCCACTTTGAACCTGGTAAAAATACCAAAAAGAACCGAGATTCCCAGCACCAGATAAAGAAAGCCGAATATTATTATCAGATTGTAGCCTGCTATATCTATTGCGGTATTTACCGCTAATGTGCCGCCACCTGACGTACTTCCCATTTCCGGGACCAGAACAAGAACAAGCCCGGCTATCACTCCCCAGACATAATACCAGGGGAGGTCCCATTTTATAAATGGAACCAGTGTTTTAAGCTCTATCTGGTATCTTTTAAATATCCGTACACTAAAAGCATAATTCAGCCCGCTTATTATTCCAAAAGATACCACCAGTATTCCCGGTAGGATCCTGGGGATAAACCTTAACATACTCTGTGTCTGAGCCATTATTTCACTCATCTGCGACCTGTCAAACATTATCAGGCTGCTGTATGCATCTATAAAAGAACTATCCATCAGGCCGTCTACATATTCATTATACCCCGCAAGAGTCTCTGAAAAGAAATTTACCCTGTAAAAAGCAGAGAACAATATAATATACAGAACGATAGCTGCAAAAAATGTAAAGAATACTGCCCCTATCACCTGCCAGTAAGTCTTTTTGCTCTCAACAGCCGACCTGTAGATAAAAGCCACCGAAATGATCAGGATAATAGCTACCGGTGCAAGCATATAGTTAACCGCCAGTATCACCAGACATGCTGCCGTTGCGCATATAATACCATCCCTTATCCTGCCCATCATCACCAGCAGGACCGTGGGTATTGGCAAAAGTGCTACTCCGAGCAATCCAAGTCCCGGCACAAAGAATGAAAATACCAGGGCCAAAAAAGTAAACAGGATAAGAAGTCCCAGATTTAACTTCCTTGTTTTTACCCTGCTCAGGTTATCAAAGGGCATATGAAAATCTCTATAGATTATCTTTGATAATATGGGATCAGGGCCATAACCCTGGCTCTCTTTATGGCCACAGCAACCCTGCGCTGATGCTGGACACAATTTCCCGAGGACCTTCTGGGTCTTATCTTTCCTCTATCGGAAATATATCTTTCCAGCATACCGGTATTTTTATAATCAATAATATCTATATTCTCTTTGCAAAAAAAACAATACCTCTTCCTTTGTCTCAGACCGGAAGGGCCCGAATTTCTGTCTCTATCATTATTCCTGTCATTTTTCCTATCACTGTTCCTATTACTCTTTTTCTTTGCCAACTCTTTTTCTCTCCTTACTTTAAGTTTTCAACCTGGATCATTTATTAAAATGGTATGTCTTCATCAGTAAAATCTACTTCTTCCTTAGTGCTTCCGGCAGCAGCAATGCCTCCACTGTCCGTTTTTGGGTTCTTTTCAAGTTTGCATGTAGCAAATTCCATGCTGGGCGCCACCACGCTGGCTATTATTTTTACGGTTGACCTCTTTTGCCCTTCCTTATCTTCCCAGCTATCCTGTGAAAGCCTTCCTGATACAAGCACCCTGTCTCCTTTGCCAAGGCTCTCAGCACAATTTTCTGCCAGCTTATACCAGGCAGTTACATTAAAGAAGTCGACTTCAGTCTGCCATTCACCTGATTTTTTATTTTGGATATTACGGTTTACCGCCAGTCCAAAACTTACTACCGCTGTTCCGCTTGGAGTAAAGCGGAGTTCAGGATCCCTTGTAATATTTCCCAGTATGGTTATATTGTTGACACTAAAAGCCATATAATATCACCCTTTTCTGATTATAATAATTTTGATCATTGCTCACTTTTTACTACCATGTGACGCAAAACAAGATCATTGATCTTATTAACGCGGTCAACTTCGGGAATAATGGCGCTTGTGCCATTAAAATAGATAATGGCATAGAATCCATTTTCCTGTTTTTTGATTGGGTATGCGAGTTTTTTAATGCCCCATTTATCTATCCTGGCTATCTCGCATTTTTCTTTTTCAAGAAGTGTAGTTAGTTTTGCTATCTCCTGGTCGATCTTTTCTTCTTCCAGTGTAGCGTCAAAGATAACAGCTAATTCATATTCTTTCAATCTCGCGATCCTCCTTTGGACTAATCACTAATAAAATTAGGTTCTACTCATAGAGTAGAACAGAAAGATGAAAAATATTTAATTTTTTCAACTTGTATCAACACCATGGATATTATAACAAATGAAATTATTAATCAATAATAACCTGGCACTTTTTGACCATAAATATTTATTTATTTATTATTCCTCATATAAATATTAGTACAGGGATAGGGTATCTCTATGCCGACCTCGTCAAATTTATCCTTTATTCTTTTCCTTAGCTGCCTGGCTATGTTCCACTGCTCTCCAGGCTTTACCTTGCATACCAGCTTGAACATTATAGCGGAGTCCCCCAGCTCGCTTACTCCATCATCTCCAAGTATTTTCGGCCTTTCAAGGATCATTTTCCTGTATTTTTTATCGGCCATTACATCATCAAATATCTCCTCAAGGACCTCTACTATCCTGTTTGTATCCTCATCATAATGGACCCCGACTTCTACAACTGCCCTTGACCATAGATGGGTGCGGTTGCCGAGTACTGTTATCTCCCCATTTGGAATATAATGTACCGTTCCCTCGATATCCCTTATTACTGTTGTCCTCAGATTAAACCTTTCAACTGAACCCGTGACACCCCCTATACTTACAACGTCATCTACCTGATACCATTGCTCAAGAAGTATAAAGACTCCATTTATAAGATCCCTTATCAGACTCTGGGCCCCGAATCCTATAACGATCCCTGCAACACCTGCGCCTGCAAGGAGTGGAGTGACGCTGATACCAAGCTGTTCGGCTATTATCAGGGCAGCTGCTATAAAAGCTATTACTATTATAAGATTTGATATTACGCTATTAAATGTAAGCGTGCGCTTCCTGATGAGCATCTTGTCCACGGGTATTTTCTTTTCAAAAAATCTCCTGAGCCTCCTCCTGCTGATGCTGACAATTATAATAAGGACCACAAGAGCTCCGATGATTATTGCGATATCTATCCAGTTATCCAAAAAATTCTGGATAAAACCGCCACTTAACATATTTGCATTCTCGGTACTTTCCTCCATCTGTAAAACCTCCGGTTTATTTATTATTCCTTAAACTGCTGTATATTTTTATGACTTTGTCCTCAGCGTCATCATAGACCGGTTTTAAATGCCCTGTATAATTTATTGCTGATATATATGGATAGCCTTCATCGATCACTGCAATATTTATTGCCCCCTGCCTCTGTATTATTGATTTCCAGCGTGATAAGGGGATCTGGAGCCAGTATACTAAAAGTGACAGTATTACACCCCCGTGTGTGACCACTGAAACACTTGAGCCGTCGGTATTTTCTGAAACGATCCTGTTGATCTCAGCTGTAGTCCTCGCTGTTATCTCCTTAAAATTCTCCCCGCCCGTGGGTCTATTGTTATAAGGGTCCTCAAGCCAGTTTTGATAATCCTTATGATATCTCTCATTTATCTCAGAGAACTTCAAGCCTTCCCACTCGCCAAAGTTCATCTCTTTCAGGTCATCCCTGACTTTTATTTTGAGATCCCTTCTGCCTTTTATTGTCTCTGCTGTATAAAGAGTACGTTTTAAGGGACTGGAATAAATATTTGCAAACTTTACCCTGGAAAGGTATTTTGCTGCCAGCTTTGCCTGTTTGATGCCGACATGATTCAGCTCTATATCATGGTCCCCCTGATATCTGCCCTCTACATTCCACCTGGTCTGCCCATGTCTTATCAAAAATAATTTTACTCCCACTTACAGCCTCTCTTATGTCTCTTAGCTTTTATATATTGAAATCTTAATTATTATAAGGACCCTGCGGAAAAAATCCAGTCCCTCTGTACTGCTGGTCTCCTTTTTATCCGCTTTAAATATAAGGATATCCGGGAGTTATATAAAAAATGATAAAATCTAAAATAATGATACCATCTAGCGGATAAATTTTGTAGAATTACATAGATACCGATTCTTAGAAGGTTTATTTTTCTAAAAATGGCGATTTTACAGGAGGGAGAGATCTAATGAAAAAGCTTACAGCCATATGCATGGCCACTTTATTATTACTTGTTTCTATGGTTATCCTTTCTTCCTGCACAAAGACTATCACATTATATTTTGCCTCTCTGGAAGATGACCAGGCATATCTCGTAAAAGAAACAAGAGAAGTAAAAGAACCTGATGAAAATATTTATAAAGCTATTATCGAGGAACTAATAAAAGGTCCTTCCTCTGAAAATCTCCACCCGACTATTCCCCCTGACTCTGTGGTAAATTCAGTGAAACTCACTAATGGACTGGCAATAGTCGACTTTGATCTCCGCATTATCACAAATTATGAAGATATCCCGCATAGCTCGACTACCGAAGCCCTGGCTATTTATTCAATTGTAAATACACTTACGGAATTTGAAGAGATCGAGATGGTGAAAATAACCATAGAAGGTAAGGACAGCGGAGAAGTCGACGGCATATATATAGAGGATTTCTGGGGGCATATAGGCATTTATGAAAATTTTTATAGGAATACAGAAATAATAAGGGACAATGGATAAAATTTTTAATTTCGATAAACAATTCCAGCTATCGCTGAATGGCACAAAAGATGTAAAAAATATCGGATGGCTTTGTGCGTATACACCTGAAGAGATGATCATCGCTGCAGGCCTTAATCCTGTCAGGATCCTCGGCAGTAAAAAACTCAATAAGTCAGAAAGTTATTTTCCCATAAATTTCTGCCCTTATCTTAAATCGAGCTGGGAAGCTCTCCTGAATGCAGAAGATGCTCTTTCTGCAGTAATATTTACAAATTCATGTGATGGGATGAGGAGACTTTATGATACAGCCGAACACTATCTTGAAGACATGCCGGTCTATATGCTGGATGTGCCCAGGAATACGGATATTCGTGCTAAAGACTTCTTTGCTTTAAAACTTAAAAACCTGAAAGTCTTCCTTGAAAGTCTTTCGGGAAATGATATGGAAGCTGATAAGATCGCCCGCGCAATAGAACTTGTGAACAGGAAGAGAATGCTGCTGGCAGATTTTAGCAGATTATTTTTTAAAGGACAGACAGATCTAAAGATATCTGATTATTACAGGATAATGGAACTTTCCACTTCATCACAGATCGATGACTTCATATCCGAGTTCGAAAAATTTATGGATCTTCCTGTCAGTACTGAAAATACTGGATCTAATAATATCCCCAAAGTGATGATAATAGGTAATCTGATCACGGAGGACAGACTGTGGGATATGCTCTCATCGATCGATCTGAATCTTGTATCGGACGATCTGTGCATATCAAGCAGGTATTATACTGCACTCGTGGATAATGGATCACCAGGAAAGACCAGTGACTGTAATACCGGACCGGGGAAAGATAGGCTTCTCAGGGCACTCTCAGAAAGATATCTCAGCAAGTCTCACTGCATGCGGATGGCAGATATGGGAGCTAAAATAGCAGAGATCGAGAAAAAGGTAATAGAAAATGATGCCATGGGGGTTATTTTTATAAGCCTTAAGTTCTGCGATACCATGCTTTACTCTTTCCCGCTTATAAAAGAAGCTCTCAGTAAATTAAAAGTACCGGTACTTTACCTTGAAATAGAATATAATAATTTTTCAGCGGGCCAGATAAAGACCCGCATCCAGGCTTTCATGGAGATGCTCTAGGAGCATGTCTGAGAACCGGCAGCAAGGTTTGCAAATATTAATCAGATGATTAAATATATATTATGGGAGTAAAGGAAAAAATAAAAACAAATGTCCAGAGAAATCTAAATCAGCAGTATATTAAGAGACTTCTGGGAATAATTGCCACAAAACCGGTACTTTTTGCCTATGGCCGCACTTCCCGATCTATATCTTATAAATATTTAAATGCGTTTTCGATCAAAAGCATGCAGAATGCATACAATGGCAAGCAACCCGTGGGATTTGGTTCTCTCTTTCTTCCGTATGAGTTCTTTCATGGTGTCGGCGCATCACCTTTCCTTCCAGAGGTTATGGCCGGTTTTACTGCAAGCCTGGGTTTGGCTGACCAGACTCTTAAAAAAGCAGCTTCAAGCTGGTACTCACAGGATCTGTGCACATTTCACCGGAGTGCTTCCGGAGCAGTCGAGATGGATATTTTCCCAAAGCCCTCATTTATAATCAGTTCAAATCTTGCGTGTGATGCCGCACAAAAATCTTTTTACCATTACTCAAGGGTGTATGGCATAGAGAAGCAATACTATCTATTAGACGTGCCTTATGAGAATAATCCGGAAGCGGTCAGCTACCTGTCCGGACAGTTAAGGGAAATAGCAGAAAATATAATCAAGGATACAGGCCTCAAGATGGATATGGCCATGTTTTCCGAGGCTATCAAACTGTCAAATGAATTCAGGAAATTGGCGCTTAAGGTAAATGCTCTTAGAAAGAAACTTCTTGACTATCCTCCATACTATAATGGGCTCAGTTTTATCCTGCCATTTCACAGCTTGGCTGGTGCCAGGGAAGCTGTAGTACTTTACAAACAGATGTATGCCGAACTTAAAGATCTTCTCAGCACCCAGCAAAGATGGTTTTCCGAGAGAAAACCCCCTCCCGTGAGAATTCTGTGGATGCACCTTAAACCTTATTATAATAATGATATATTCGAGACTATCGAGCAATCTGGCTGCAGGGTAGTATTTGAAGAGATAAACAATGTCTACTGGCCAAGGCTCGATCCCGCTAAACCTTTTGAGAGTATGGCCAAAAAAGTCCTGTCTCATCCTCTTTCAGGAAAGATAGACAATAGGATAAAAGCTTTGAGCCAGATGGCATCAGATTATAATATTGATGGAGCAGTGCTTTTCTCGCATTGGGGATGCAGGCAGAGCAATGCAGGTGCAAGGATAATAAAGGACTCCCTTGGAAAGATGGGTATACCGGTCCTTGTGCTTGACGGTGATTGTGTTGACCGGAGCAATTCTTCGGCCGGACAGATCAAGACAAGGCTCCAGGGCTATATAGAAATACTGGGGTCAAAATAATTAAGATTTAAGTTATTTATATGTGAAAAGGAAGGGTGCAGTATGTATACTTGCGGGATAGACATAGGATCAGTTTCTACAGAAATTGTAATTCTTGAAAATAATAACAGAGAGGACAACGGGAAAATCGTCTCCTATATCATCTCCCCCACAGGCGCCAATAGCAAGACCGCGGCTGATAATGCTCTCCAACAAGCCTGTGATTCTTCGGGCCTTGAAAGAAAAAGCATAGGCCCTATCGTGGCAACCGGATACGGGAGGATAAACGTCCCCTTTGCAGATAAAAACATTACTGAGATCAGCTGCCATGCCCGGGGAGCAATATCTATTTTCCCAGATACAAGGACAGTCATAGACATAGGCGGCCAGGACAGTAAAGTCATAAAACTCGAGAATGGCAATCCTGTAGATTTTTTGATGAATGATAAATGCGCAGCAGGAACCGGCAGATTTCTGGAAGTAATGGCAAGAGCCCTTGAGATCGACCTGGAAAGTTTTACCGATATCTTCCTCTCGACTGACGGACATGTCGATATATCTTCTACTTGCACAGTATTTGCAGAGTCTGAAATAGTATCCCTGATAGGACAGGGAATAGACAAGAACAGGATAATCCGGGGGCTTATATATTCAATAGTCTCCAAGATGACTTCTATGGTCGAAAGGATAAGCCTCGAAGAACCAGTATGTATGACAGGAGGAGTTGCAAAAAACCTGGGAGTGGTAAATGCCCTTGAAGAAAAGCTGGGAGTCAAGATAAGAATACCCGATGAGCCACAGATCACAGGCGCACTGGGCGCAGCATATCTGGCTCAAAAAATATGACTTTTTTTTAATTTAATCTATAATAACT
>CAYRTF010000004.1:14605-20089 GCA_964427165.1 uncultured Actinomycetota bacterium
CTTACTCTGGATCACCAGAGCACAAAAGTACCCATTGTTACCATAATTTTAGTTTATTAGATTCAAAAAGCATAAAAAATCATAAATTACTTTATAGATTCCATCAGTTTCTTTGCCTTTTGAAGCTCTTCTTTTCTGCCCGAGATCTTCCCATCCAGTTTTAGGGCAAATACCTCTTCAAGTACCTCTCTGAACTTAGAAGAAGGTCTGTAACCCATGTTTTTAAGGTCATCCCCGTTTATCTCAAGTTTTATAGCTGAAAGCTTTGAAAAGTATTTTTTTATATTTTTTTTATATCCCGAGCCCCAGCTATGCGCGATGACCTGGAGTTCGGGATGGTAATCACTTACTATCCGGTAGAGCGTGTGATTGTCCTTCACCTGGTCCCGTATTTGTTTTCTGGCTTCATAAATATGGCGGAGGACTTTTAAGATAACTGCTGTGTCCTTTTTTCTTACCTTCATCTTCGTGCACCACTTCTCTATCCCTGGGGTGCTCATATTTTCAAACAGAAGTGCCAGCAGGAGCCTCCATTTTTTTACTTTTTCTCCGGTAAAGGGCTCCAGCTGCATCTGGGATCTCAACACTTTCTTTGCAGCTTCTGTAAAGGCCCTGTCAATCCTGGATTTTATACCTATCTTTGCCAGCGCTCCAAGGTCATATAATCTTTTTATGGCGCTATACGGCTTTTCTTCATTCAGTATATAGATAAGCTCATCCCTGATCCTTACACCGGTCAATTTGGAGACTATATCCATGTTTATAGTGGTTATTGCAAAGCCCTCAGTTTCCCGGTCCATTGTAAAACCAAGTCTTTTCTCAAAACGGACAGCCCTGAATATCCTTGTCGGATCTTCTATGAAACTCATTTTATGAAGTATCTTTATTTTTCTGTCCTTCAAGTCCTGCCTTCCGCCAAAATAGTCGAGTATCTCTCCATAATTTTTCTTACTTAAAGAAAGTGCGAGACTGTTTATGGTGAAGTCCCTTCTTGCAAGATCCTGCTTTATGCTTCCGGACTCGATACTGGGAAGCGCGGCCGGCTTTTTATAATATTCTACCCTTGCAGTGGCGATATCTATATGCTGGCCATTTTCAAGTACAAGGACAGAGGTCCCGAATTTACGGTGGATCTCCAGTTTTGCATCAAACCTGTCAGCCAATTTCTGCCCAAACTCTATGCCGTCTCCCTCCACTACAATATCAATATCATAATTCGGGATACCAAGCAGTGCGTCTCTTATGATCCCTCCTACAAGATATGTCTTTGCTTTAAGTAACTTTGAAACACTGGATACAACTTCAAGGATACCCTTTAGATCAGGTGGAAAGAATTCTATTATCTGTCCATAATTTCTACCATGCAGATATCTTAATACGTCTTTCCTGGTGATTATTCCCACTATTTTCCCTTTCACAACAATAGGAACCCTTCCAATACCATTTTCGATCATCAAGTCCTGTATGCTGTTTATGCTGGTTCCGGGCCCTGCCTTTACCATATTATGAGACTTAAATCCCTTTACCGGAGCATGAGAAAGACCGTGTTTGATGGCTTTATCAACATCTTTTCTGGTTATTATCCCGGCAAGGAGTCCATTCTTTCCAATTATTGGAACACCTGAATGACCGAATTTTTTTAGCATCCTGTCTACCTGCTTTATGTTGTGATCCAGTGATATGGTCCTTACCGGATAAGACATTATATCTCTTGCAAGGAGAGGCTTTTCAATATTTTTCTTAAGGGAATTTATAACTTTTTTTTCAATCTCTTCAAAAGCTGCGGCACTTAGTACGGCGGATGCTGCCTGGGGATGGCCTCCCCCGCCAAGCGGGGCCAATACTTTAGATACATCTACGCTCTTGTCATCATTTCTGGCAGCTATATATACTTTCCCCTTCATCCTGGCCCAGCATATAACTATGCTTACTTCTTCTATCTGTGAAAGCTTCCTGGTGAGAACTGAAAGACCCTCAATATAATGGGACATATCCACCCATGACACTAATATCTCTTTTTCATTTACTTTTACTTTTTTTGAGTTAATGATCAATTTTTCTAATAGCTCATGCTGGTCGGGAGAAAGGGACAGATTTAAAAACTTCAACGCCACAAAAAGGTCGGCCTTATTTTCTATTAAATATGCGGCGGCTTCCAGGTCACTTGCAGAAGTAGAAGGATAAGTAAAAAAGCCGGTATCTTCATATATCCCTATTAGGAAAAGTGTTGCTTCCATAGGTGTTATTACCACTCTTTTCTTTTGAATATATTTGACAAGGATAGAGGTAGACGCGCCTATATCTTCTGAGTAATCTTTTTTTGCCTGGAGATCCTTTACTGTTTTTAAATGATGATCGTAGATGATAACCTCTACTCCGGGATCATCAAATACCTTCTCTGCCGGACCTATTCTTGCCTTAAGTCTTGTATCTATCATTATCATCTTTCTAATATCTGCAAATTCTATATCTCCTGCCTCCTTAAGTTCAGGAAGCTCATCCTCGTAAAGGGATATAAATCTGCGGACATTCGAGTTTATAGCAGTAGGAAGAACTACAGATGCTGCAGGAAATAGCTTTTTTGCAGCAACCATGCCGGCAAAAGAATCAAAATCAGCGCTCAGATGGGTAACAATTATTTCCATAAACAGTAGCAGCCATTATAAATATATTAAAATAATATTTTTAAAAATTATACAAAAAATTTTTATATATTAAAAAGTGCTGCCAAGAGCCTGCCTAGAAATATTTATCATAGCAGATGATCTCTGTAAGTGGTTTTCTTCCCCTGCTTGAAGCTTCTCTTGCAGGATAGCCGAGGGGGGTAAGGGCCACCACTCTTACATCTTTGGGAACTCTTAATATATCCTTTACCAGTTGTTCCTTAAATGCACCGATCCAGCAGGTTCCCAATCCTTTTTCAGTAGCGGCCAGGACAAGATGTTCAAGTGCGATTGCAATATCTATCGGATAACTGCTCATATATCCACCCATGACCCCATATGCCTCTTCTTCTTTTGCGCACGCGACTACTATCACTGGTGCTTCTTCCATAAATGTCTGGTTATTACAGGCAATAGCAAGGTCCTTTATGACTTTTTTGTTTTTAACTACTACAAGCTTCCAGGGTTGGATATTTTTTGCTGATGGCGCCTTCCTGAAGGCCTGCAATACATAATTCATCTTATCTTCCTCTATCTCCTGATCTTTATAGGAGCGTATGCTCCGTCTTGCCTCAATAAGCTCCATCAATGTGGTAAAACTTTTCATGTGGATTCGCCCTCCTATAGTGAATTGAAATTACTTAATGGCTCTAAATACAACCATATATTAGCACCAGCTATTTTTTTAGTAAAACTCTTTTTTAGAATGATCCCTTAGTCTGGCCGGTGCCCTTAACCGGAAGCATCCTTGAGTACCGCCAGCCTATAAAGGTTTACCAGTCTTGAGGTGATGTCTCCCGGGACAGGTCCTCTTACACTATGGATGTCTACTTTTTTTACAGGTAATATCTCTATAACTGAATTAGTCAAAAAAACTTCCCTTGCATCTATGAGATCACGGTAATAGAGTTTTTTCTCCCTTACTTTGATATCATTTTCTCTGCAGAGACCGGTCACGATACCCCTTGTCACTCCGGGCAGTATATTCTGCGAGAGCGAAGGGGTATATACCGTCCTGCCCCTGACGATAAATATATTTGTAACCGCACCCTCAAGTACCAGCTTATCATCTGTTAGAAAAAAAGCCTCATATACATTTTTTAAGAGAGCTTCGTTTTTTGCATAAAGATTCTCAAAATAATTCATAAGCTTATGGGTGTAGGCTGGATTTCTGGTTGATATCCTCTTTATTGTAGATGAAACAATGCCCACACCTCTTGAATAAAAAGCATGAGGGGGGACCTGGAGCTTTTTTGTGATTATAATAAGCGAAGCATCATATTTGCCGCTGAAGCTGAAATCGCCCGTATGCTCCCCTCTTGTGACCATTATTTTTATATAAGCATCACTTGCCAGCAGCCGGTTTTTTTTAAGAGTTTTTTCTACCGCTTCCCTGATGTGATCCCTGTCAAAACTATACTCGAACCTTAATGCTCTAAGGCTGCCAAAAAGCCTGTCCAGATGACGGGAAAACATAAAGATATTTCCCCTGTAGCTCCTCAAAGTCTCAAATAATCCATCACCAAAGGCAAAACCCCTGTCTGATACCGGGATTTTTGCCATGGCGGATAAAAACAATCTGCCATTAATATAAATGTATTCAAACATAGTCATGCTCCCGGGATAAGAATTTCATATTCCTTAAATAGTAATCTTACCTTATATTTACTGCACCTCATCATATTATCGGCTTCCGCCTGCCGAAAGATTTTCTTTCCTAAAGAAATTAAGAGTATCCTCCAGGGCAATACCCTTATCCAGGGTCTCCTGATACTCCATTACGGGTTCGGAATCTGCTACAATGCCTCCCCCGACATTATAATAGAATCTGCCATTCTTTATTATAAAGGTTCTGATGACAATATTTAAGTCCATGGTACCGTCAATCGATATATATCCTATAGAACCTGTATATATTCCCCTGCTTATAGGTTCCAGCTCGTCTATTATTTCCATGGCTCTTATTTTCGGCGCTCCGGTGATAGATCCGCCCGGAAAAGCCGCCTTTAAAATATCAGCAGCATCGATCCCCCTTTTTACTTTTCCGGTTACTGTAGAGACCGTGTGAAAGACTCTTGCATACTTCTCTATGGCTGCATGACCAGCTACCTCCACGGAACCATAATAGCAGAATTTTCCCAGATCATTACGTTCAAGATCAACTATCATATTAAGCTCTGCGCGATCCTTCTGGCTTTCTGCAAGTTCCTTTGCATGTTTCGCATCCTCTTCACTATTCTTACCCCTTGGCCTGGTCCCCTTTATCGGTCTTGTCTCTATTCTGTCACCCTTTTGATAAAGGAATCTTTCGGGGGAAGAACTGCCGACAGCAAATTCTGGAAACCCAAGATAGGCAGAAAAGGGCGCGGCATTTTTCTTTCTTAAAATATAATACATGTCCATAGGATCGATTTTTGCCTCCGATTGAAATCTTTGTGAAAAATTAACCTGGTAGATATCACCGTCATGTATGTATTCTTTAGTTCTCTTTACGCCTCCAATGTATTCCTTTTTGTTCATATTCGACTTAAGTTTTATAGAAACACCGCCGCCCTTTAGATATTTATTTATTATTTCTTTATGGATATCTTTTTTCTTCTCATCAAGTGTATTCTGAAAATTTCCAAAATCCGTCTTTACCCTTCCCATTATAGCCGTATCTTCAACTCCTGGACCTGCCAGATCCATAGGTCCAAATAATTCCCTGATCCTGTCTTCCTGGATATTGCCAGACTTTTGCGCATCCCCGGAAGGGCAGACAATAAAATTCCTTATAAAATACCACTGCCTCTTTTGATGATTCCAGGCCAGTATCTTATTG
>CAYRTF010000005.1:0-14070 GCA_964427165.1 uncultured Actinomycetota bacterium
GAAGATATAGATAAGGCAGCAGTCTCAAAGTTCGGGATCAGTGGCCCATATATTCTATCCGTGGGTACGATCGAACCAAGGAAAGACTTTGTGACACTCATAAAGGCATACAATGTGGCCAGGGATAAAGATCCGGATTTTTCTCACAAGCTTGTCATAGCAGGCAGGACAGGATGGAAAAGCGAATCCACCTATCATGAGCATGGGCTTTCACCCTTCAAGGGCGACATAATCTTTACAGACAGGATAAGCGACCAGGAACTTGTGCAGCTATACAATCAGGCTGATATTTTTGCATACACTTCACTTTTTGAAGGATTTGGCTTTCCGCCCCTTGAAGCAATGAGCTGCGGTTTGCCTGTAATATGCTCGGATAGCTCATCAATATGTGAAGTGGTAGGTGATGCCGGAATACTTGTAAGTCCGGGAGACATAGCCGGATTTGCAGATAATATTTTAAAGGTTCTAAGTGACGGGAGCCTGATGAAAAGACTCTCATCGAATTCCCTTAAAAGGGCGGAAAAGTTTTCCTGGGAACAGACAGCCCGGAAAACACTTGAAGTGTACAAAAGTATTGTCTAGCCGGCTTCAGGGGAAAGAATAAGATCTATTGTCTTCCTGGTAAGCTCTTCCCATTTTTTGCTTTTGGGTTTTAACAGGCCATGCATCAGCATCCCTACTGTCATTGAAAACAATATCTCAGCTCCCTCTTTAGGGTCGATCTTCCGTATGGTCCCATTCTCTATTCCCTTTTTTAGTATATTTGTAAAAAACAATATGAATTTCTTATAGGACCGGAGGATTATCTTTTTAAGATCGGGGTCGGAAAAAGATTTAACATATAATTCAAGGAAGACTGGAAGCTGATTGCCCACTTCCAGAAAAAGGGGGCTAAAACCATCAGGTATCCTCATCAGGGCCTTTAGTATATCAGGTGTTTTAATACGGGCAATATCGATTCTTCCGGCCACCTTATTGATCCACTGGTCAAGTATCTCCAGGAACAGGTCCTGCTTTGATGAAAAGTGATAGTAAAATGCTCCCTTGGTCAGATTGGCCTTGCTGCAGATCTCATCTACATCAGTCTCGTGATAACCTATTTTTGCAAAGCATTCTGATGCTGACCTGATAATATTTTCCCTGGTAACCTTGCTTCTAAGTTCCTGCTTCATCTTTTATGCTCCCCTTATGGATTTCTTTATTTTAGCTGCAGAGGACCTGCCGGTTTCCCGGAGCACCTGACCGTTTGTCTAAAACTGCGCTTTCTATAGAGCGGTCCTTTCAGTACGATCTGCCGCAAACCATGTTGTTTACGGAACGGTTCTTGCGATATATTTCTTGATCTGGTCATTTCCGGTATTTCTATGGTCCGCCAGGTCTATAAGCTCGTCTTTATCATCAGATAAATAATATACTGCGGGTCCGCTCCCGGCAAGGTGCAGAGGTCCAAGGTTTAAACAGTCAGCATATTCTTTCCACTGACCGAATTCTTCGTGTCCATCATTATACACGATTTCAAATGTATTAAACAAATTCCCCATGATGCAGCATTCACGGTTTCCGCCGGCATTGCTATTGCTGCTTTTGTAAAATCTCTCGATCTTTTCAAGCAAATACCCTGTCTGGCTGCCGTCTGAGTAGTGCGACCTGTCTATAAGAGAATAAAGGGTCTTAGTTTTCTCACTAATAGCCACGGGAATAAGGAATATTAACAGCCATTTAGTGGGCAGGGGTTTAACCGGAACAACCTTTTCTCCCCTTCCTTCTACAAGACATGTGCCGCCATGAATAAAGAAAGCTATGTCAGAACCGATCTTTGCTCCCATCCTGATAAGCTCATCATCTGAGAGTCCAAGCTTCCACAGGCGGTTCAGGCCCCTCAGGGCAGCTGCTGCATCGCTTGAGCCTCCGCCAAGTCCTGCGGCCGAAGGGATGTTTTTCTTTAGTTGAATAAGCGCTCCGCCTTTATATCCTGTCTCCTCTTTCAGCAGGCTTGCGGCCCTGTAGACCAGGTTTTTACCAAGATAATTGGAACGGTCAAGCTCAGACAGTGGATCCCTGCTGGGAAGCCTATAGTATTCAGGCACTATATGTATCCACTTATTTTCCCAGAATGTAAGCACATCACATATATCGATAGTCTGCATAATAGACCTTAATTGATGATATCCATCATCTCTTTTGCCAAGGATCTCAAGTGTCAGATTTACTTTTGCAGGCGCTACTTCACATATCATAACCTGATTATCCTCTCTGCTTCCTCTTCGTCCACCTCGGTATCCACACATCCGTCCCTCAAGAGAGGAACAGCTATGATCACCGGGCCATCACCGGCTAAAGCATTACCCTTTTTGTCTTCTACAAGCTCCTTTACCGCACAGACCCCTTCTTCGAGTTCCTTCATGCACGCTATGGCGACTATTGCCTCGGGTTTATTGTCCTTTATAAATTTCAATGCCATGGAACCCCCTGGAGCTATGCATACACCTTTGTAGCCAAGTTCCTGTGCAGCGATCCTGAGTCTTCCCACGGTACATCTCGTCGGACAATCATCCCTGCATTCAAGCCCTGCCTTTGTCATCTTTGCCGTACAGTCCCCGCTTGATCTCAGGCAGTGTGATATCAATAGGACTCTTTTGCCCCTATCCACCGATCTCAGCATCTCCTCGTTTTTTTTGCTTTCTTTAAGCAGTTTTGATTCCATGACCATCTTATCTCTCACTCCTATACTTTCCCAATGCCATCAGCGGAAAATAATCTTTGTAAAATTCATATCTTAAATAAAATGTACCCGGAAAACCTCCTCCGGTATAATGATCTTCGGACCAGCTTCCGTCAGGCCCCTGGCTCCCGACCAAATGATCAACTGCCATCTCAGCCGGTATTTTATTTCTCTCATCCCCCATAATGCCGAGAAGCGCCCATGCAGTCTGGGATGCGGTGCTTCTTCCCAGCGGACAATACCTGTCCTGGTCAAATGATATGCAGTCTTCTCCCCAGCCCCCATCACTATTCTGGCAGGAAACCAGCCAGTCCATTGCATCACGGGCCCGTTTCCTGTATCCATTCATGGAAAGACCCCTGTTTTCCAGAACCTCAAGAGCCTGCAGTACCTTGCTCGTGCCATATATAAAAGCAACGCCCCAGCGGCCATACCAGCTTCCATCATCGCGCTGGCTCTTCATCAGATATTTAAGCGCCTTCTGGATGACCTTTCTATGCGCAGGATCAAGATATCCCAGCTCACCCATCACATAAAGTACATGTCCGGTAATATCCGGACTTCCGAAATCCAGCGGAGCTATAAAGTCTGCAAAAGGGATCTCCCTTAATATCTTTTTATTATTATCCCTGTCAAATGCGGCCCAGCTTCCATCCCTGTTCTGCATCTGAAGCACCCACTTCATGGCTCTTTTTATAGCTTCATCTTTCTCTTCCTGTCTTGCGGTCCCCACAAGGTCTATCGCAAGACTTACCTTTGAAGAATCATCGATATCGGGATAGTATTTATTTTCAAATTCAAATGACCAGCATCCGGGTTCGGTCCCGGGATTTTTTATCTTCCAATCGCCTTCGGCCCTTACCTGCTTATCAAGAAGCCAATCAGCTGCTCTTATGAGTCTCGGATCCTTCGCATCCATTCCTGATTTTACAAGGGCTATCACTGCCCATGCCGTATCCCATACGGGTGAAGTCGCAGGCTGCAGTACAAAATTATTGCTATCTTCCATGATGAAGTCTTCAAGGCCGGAAAGACCCTTTTTCATGACTGGATGTGAGTTTTCATATCCCAGGTATTTGAGTGCAATAAGAGAAAAGAGCCAGGGGAGCATGATCCCTCCCCAGCTTCCGTCATCCTCCTGATGGTCAAGTATCCACTGCTCCACTTTCTTTATGGCTGCTCCTCTGCCGACTTTCAGGCTTCCGGGAAGCTTGTCCCACATCTTAAGGGCCCTGTTCAGGGTGATGAATATATTGCCGAGGCTTCCGGGACCTGCTGCCTTAAATGGAATGGGATCCTTAAAATGGGAGATATCTGCATATAGGTCAAAGATATTTTCATCCTCTGATATCTTATATACAGGTTTTAGTGAAAGTATTATGGAAAAGGCCATTATGGTGGCTCTTGTCCAGCTTGCAAAATCATAGATATTTACATAGAACCATCTCGGAAGATATATTATCTCCGGCGGGATCTCCGGTATGCCCTTCCAGCTATACTGCCCGAAAAGTGCAAGTATTATTTTAGTATATGTATTTGCAGCTTCGATCCCGCCATTTTGCAGGATGAACTCTTTAGCCTTTTTCATGTATTCATTACCGGTGGAGGTCCCGCATATCTTGAGCCCGAAATATGTCCTCAGGGTCACATCGATATTTCCTGCCCCGCCATAAAAAAGTCCCCATGAGCCATCGCCTTTCTGTCTGTCCAGAGCATATTTTATGGCTTTTTTCTCCCTGTCCGGGGTCCTTACCCCGAATATCCTCATGAGCGGGATAAAATCCGTGACCACTGTCACATCAGCTTCCAGCAGCCCGTACCAGTATCCATCATCATGCTGCCTGGAAAGCAGGTACCCGCGTGCATTCTCTATTGTTTTGTCCAGTTTTTTAATATCAGTTCCCGGCATATCCATCTTCCTTAAACTATCTTATTGATCTCCCAAATATCCAAAAATGTCAGCTTTTCCCGGTCAGGTTCCATCTGGCAAGCTTTAAAATATCCTTAAGGCTCTTTTTACCCTGTATGGAAGATGCTTCATAACCGCAGTGCGCCATACAATCACTGCACCTGGAATCCCTTCCTGTTCCATATCTCTCCCATTCTGTACCGTCTATCATCTCCCTGTAACTCTCATAATGATCATCCGTCAGCAGATAACACGGGCTCTTCCATCCCCTGACATTGTATGTAGGAGTTGACCAGGGTATGCACTTAAGCTTTTTCTGTCCTTTGAGAAAATCCCAGTAAACAGGAGTATTGTACAGGCGGGTGCCGTTCAGATTATTATATATATCGGTAAAGACCTTATAAACCTGCTGTTTTGACAAAAAGTCATCTCCCCCCAGGACTTCATAGCTAAATGCCGGGGATACCATGACACCATCGGTTCCGGCTTCCTTTAAAAGAGAAAAGAGCTGCCTGATCTCCTCTACATCGGTATCTTTATATATGGTCGTATTTGATCTTACATTGAATCCAAGCCTTTTAGCCTTCTTTATGGCCCTTACAGCCTTTTCAAATACACCGGATTTATTCGCAAAATGATCATGTGTCCCGGCCATGCCGTCAAGATGGATCACAAGACTTAAGCCCGGATGCGGACTTATCTCATCAAGAAAATCCTCGAGCAGCAGTCCATTTGTGCAGAGGTACACAAAATACCCGCCTGCAAGAAGGGACCTGATCACCTGCTTCATCTCCGGATGCAGAAGTGGCTCGCCCCCCGTGATGGAAACAATGGGGGCCCCTGCCTGCACGGCAGCATCAATGCATTCCTCTCCTGTCAGCTTGCGGTCGATCACATCCCTGTATTCCCTTATCCTGCCGCATCCCGAGCAGGCAAGATTGCATTTGAAAAGAGGCTCGAGCATCAGTACAAATGGTATGTATTTATTTTTCTTTCTCTTATTCCTATAAATATGTTTTATCAGTGTCTTTGACAGATCAAGCGAATATATCACAGGTGGCTGCCTTTCTTTTTTACCAGATATTTATTATTCTTAAGTCCGGAAATATTTGATGCTCCTATTCCAAACATTGCGATTTTGAGCCCCATGATGATCCCGTCTATAAGCTCCCCGGCCTTCCAGGCAGGCTCCGTAGAAGCCCTGAGCATGGGAAGGGCGGCCCCGGCAATATCTGCTCCCAGGGCAATTGCTTTTGCCGCGTCCAGCCCGGTCCTTATACCGCCGCTTGCAATTATTTTAATGCTGCTGCCGGCCCCTGAGACCATCTCGAGGCTCTCCGCAGTAGGTATTCCCCAATCCATAAAACTCTTTGAAATATTTTTCAGGACCGGATCCCCTGAACGTCTGCTCTCTATTTTTATCCATGATGTCCCGCCGGCTCCCCCTACATCTATTCCGGCCACTCCGGCATCGACAAGCATTTTAGCAGCATCGGCTGATATTCCAAAACCTACTTCCCTTACTATTACGGGAAATTGCACATTTTTGCAGATACTGGCGGTCTTTCTCACAAGGTTTGAGAAATCACGGTCCCCTCCATCCTGGAAGACTTCCTGCATGGGGTTCAGGTGAAGCATGAGTGCATCGGCTCCTATCATATCCACTGCCCTTTTGCACTGCTCCGGCCCGAAACCACAATTAAGCTGCACGGCCCCCAGGTTTGCAAAGAGCAGGATATCCGGGGCGGTTTTTCTTACTTTAAAACTCTCTTCAAATGACCCGTCCTCGATAGCTATTCTCTGAGAACCGATCCCCATTGCAATATTTTTTTTCCGGGCCAGCTTCGCAAGTCTCAAATTAAGTCTGCCGCCTCCTGCGGTCCCCCCGGTTATCGGCGAGATCATCAGCGGTGCGGTAAGCTTCTTGCCGAATATGCTTATTCCGGTATCTATCTTATCAAAATCAAGCTCAGGCAGCGCCTGGTGAATAAATCTATAATCTTCAAAACCGGAAGATACTGCCCCGTTTTCAACATCTCCATTAAGACTCAGGTCCAGATGCTCTTCCTTCCTCCTGCCCACCCCGGAACTTCCGGTATGCTTTTGTCTTTTTCCTGTCATTTTATCCGGTCCTGTATTTAAAAATCCCGTTTTATTAAAAATTCAGATAATTGCCTGTAGTCTGCGTAAAACTGACTTTTTATGGGAAGCTTATCTATCTCGCTTATGGCCATCCCGTAATATTTTTTTGCCTGTCCCTGACAGAAATATCTTGCGCCTATTTCATCAAGGTTTTTAAGCACTGCCGCAACTCCCCTGCCGCTTGCCCTGTTCCTTCTATATATCCTTAAAAGCTGTTTTTTACCCTTCTCGCCGCTTTCCTGCAGGCACAGCACTATTGGAAGTGATTTTTTTCTTTTCCTTATATCATTTCCCTGCGGTTTACCAGTCTTATTATCATTTCCCCAGATCCCCAGAATATCATCAGTTATCTGGAAAGCTATCCCGAGGTATTTACCGAATTTTTCAAAGGCTTCAAGTTTTCCATTATCAAGATGAAGCGCGGCTCCCACTTTAAGCGCCCCTGATATCAGTGCGGAAGTCTTTTTTTCTATCATCTTGAAATATTCTTCAACGGATATAATGTCCCTGCTTTCAAAGTCAATATCCATATACTGGCCCTCTATCATCTCCAGGCAGCTGGTGTCAAGGATGTCTAATATCTCGACCTGCTTTTCCCGGGGTATTCCCAGATCATTAAGCTTTAGTACCGAAAGATTCGCCAGTATCTTAAGCGCCGAACCAGCATTTATGGCCTGCGGTTTTCCCCAGATCTTCCATACAGTTGGACGGTGGCGCCTCATCTCATCATCATCCTGAATATCATCATGGACCAGTGAATAATTATGTATGAGCTCTATGGCAGCTGATACAGGGAGGGCCTTCTTGAAATCACCGCTTATAGACTCTGAGGCAAGAAGACATAATGTGGCCCGGAGCATCTTGCCACTATTGCCATTGCTGCTGCTCCCGCCCCGGCCGTCTATCCAGCCCATATGATATTTCATCATATTGTAAAGCCGGAGATCCCTTCCCTCAAAAAGCGACTTGAGCTCCTGCTCTATATGGAACTGGTACCTATTAAATATTTCCGGCATCTTTGCCACTACCTGCTCCTTTAAAACCTATTTCCTTAAAAATGCGTCTTATCCTGAAGTCTCCTCAGCTGCAGTATGGTGGAATCCTGGACAAGCTCCACATCCCTATATGTGACAGGCTGCCCCTTCTCAATATCACTCTTGAGCCTGCACCCCCCGCTGAGCCCCAGAGGGAGGAGGTCCTCATCCTTTGCGGTCCCATAGAGCTCTATCATCCCGTAAGTCGTATATCCTCCGATACCATCAAGCACTTCTCCTGCCTTCAGGTCCTTTTTGCCATATGCCACCACTTCCGATATGAGCCCGGCTTCGGGCACTATAGTGGGCTCTCCCATAAAATACGCCCTTGCTATTGAAAGCGGGGCCTCGATACTTGTCAGGTGATATGGCCTGTACAGGAGGTAATTGGGACCATCTCCAAAAAGAAGATACTTAAGTTCTTCCCTTATTATCTTTAAGTGAGAGGTATATACCAGGAATACTCCCGGTGCGATATTTCCTATGGCGAATTCGACTACTCCCTTTTTTGAAAGTATGCCGCCATCTCCTTTCAGGCTATAGACCTTTGTAAGCTCATCTACATTTACTTTTGGCCCATGCATTCCCCTGACATCCGGCACAAGCCCGGTGGCATTTGAAAGGCATGCCATCTCAAACATGGATTTTGTGCCGTCCACAAATGAGGTCATCATCTTTGCGCTTGAACCCTTCCTGGCCGCATAGCCGGCAAGCGTGGCAGGGTTTGCGCACCTTTCAAGCGGATTATTTTTGCCCTTGCCTGCAGCTATCACTTCAAGTCCCAGAGCATCTGCCATATCATAAAGCTCTTTGGCCGCAGCAGGCTCATCACCGGCAGCGACTGTATAGACTATTCCGGCATTATCTGCCATCTTTTTTAAAAGCGGTCCTATGGTCGTATCGGCTTCCACATTAAAGGACACCATGTGCTTTTGATTGCTTATGGCGCTATATGAGATCTGCGCCCCTGCCTCCGGGTCCCCGGTCGCATCTACAACTACATCCAATTCTTCAATACCGGCAAGCTCCCTTATATCGTCTGTTACGATGATCTTTCCATCACTTATCGCCTTGCTTACCTCCCGGCCGATTATTTTTCTATCCTGTCCGCATATCTTTATGATGCCGGAGGTCCTGTTCCCGTCCTGTATCTTATTGGCGCCTTCAAGAAGCACCATCCTGGAAGTTTCTATACCAATACCTTTTAAGATCTTTGCAGCATTATTTACGTTCCTGTTTGCAACTGCCGTGACTTCCATACCATCAAGGCTTTCAATTTGGGCGACCATGCTGCTTCCCATCTGTCCCACTCCGACAATTCCGGTTCTGATGGCGCCTCCCCGTGATTGCAGGTCCTTTAACTTATCATTTATTCCGAGCATGGTATCCTTTCCTCTGGCCGCACAGGATTAGTATCAGTGTCTATCCAGTTTTAGTTATACAAATACATTCTTTAGGTATATTTATATATTAATAGCAATACAATCTTAAGGTATATATTAAGAATTTACAAGAATAATATCTCTTATATCAGGCCTTTATCCACGCATGCTATATAATTTTTATTGCAAAATCATCTTTACCGGAAAGCCAGGTGATGATAGTCTCTGATTATGATAATTATTTTTGGTGCATTAAAAATCGAACTTATTCACATACTCAGGTCGATCCATATTTACAAGACCCATCAATACGGGAAAATTGTAATATACGAAGGATTCAAAAGAAACAGACCTGTCACCATTATCCAGACAGGTATGGGAGCAATAAACGCCAGGAGAGCTGCGGATTTGTTTAAAGATCATTACTCAGAGTATACAAATAGAAATAGTATGCACCGCAGGGAAAACACAGAGATCCTTATGATAGGCTTTTGCGGATCAGCCGATAGGACCATAAAAGCCGGAGATGTGATCATATATAGCTCAATAAAAAACATAGAATATTCTGACAAAAGGGGATACTTCTTAAACGGCTCACTGAAATTAGAAAAGAATAAGCCGGGTAATTTCCTCATCAAGGACGACCAATTATATGCAGCCGGTGCCAATGTCCCCAAAGTTATAACTGATCCCGATATCAAGAAAAAATTAAACAGTTACTTTAGTATCCAGGCTATAGATATGGAAAGTTACTGGATCGGAAAAGCGGCAAAAGAGATGAAGCTGCCATTTAGCTGTATAAGAGTTGTCTCTGATGGAGCGGAAGATATACTCCCCCGCTATTATGAAAATCCTCCAGGTGCAGGGATGGCTGCAAATATTGTTTTGTCTTTTACGAGATCGCTTTTTTCAAAAAAAGAGTTCAGATCCAATATGAATGCCCTTAAGAATTTAAAAAAAGCAAATTTAAAATTAGCAAAAGTTTCTGAGGGGCTTACTTCAAGCATTGCTGCTGATACTTTATATGATGCCCTTTGATCTGTGCAGGATATTTTTAAATAAATAAATGATCCCGCCCATCATCCCTATGATCAGGATGATCGCCAGCAGCATCAGGGAAAACAATATGGCCCGTCCCTGTGAGATCCCAAAACTTGCAATTGCAAAAACCAGGGCGTTTTCCCTTATACCTATTCCACCTATTGTAATCGGTACGCTTGAGGCCAGGGCAACAAAGGGTATTACAAATATAAATATATGAAATTTTAGTTCCAGTCCCAGAGCCATGGAAATAGAATTATAGCTTATAAGGAAGAACACCTGTATTATTATACTGAATAAATAACTTATAAGCAGATACTTGATCTTATATCTGTAACTTATAAGTATCTCATGGAATTCTTTTAATCTGGGTCTGATCCTTGAAAAGATCCTGTATTTTTTGAGCAATACATTTATCCTGAAGATCCCTGGCATAAAAAGAACCATAAAGAAAAGCATAATAACCAGAATAGATATTAAGAGACCCAGAGCTGCATTTTTACTAAGATATCCAAATAAACCAAGAAAATAGGAAATGACCAGCAGTGTAAAACTGGTAAAGGTCCCGATGATCCTTTCCATCACTACAGATGCAATCCCTTCATTTACCGGGACGCTCTTATTCTGCTTGAGATCATACACCCTGTAGAAATCTCCCCCAACACTGGTGGGAAGAAGGTTATTGTAGAAAAACCCGATAAGTGCTGTCTGCCAGAGAAACAGCCCGGAAATATAATAGCCATGTGCCTTAAGCAGGATGCCCCACCTGAATACAATAAAAGATATTGCAATGAAATAGAATACCAGAGCGGCAACCAGGTAATATATATTAAGGTCCCTTATGGCACCCAGCATATTACTGAAATTGCTCTTGTTTCTGTAGATCAGGAAGGCAAGCAATCCCAGACTTATGGCTATCCTTAAAACAGTGCCAAGTTTTCTTTTCATTTATTCTTCTCAATGCTTATATGAGGATTTAAGTCACATATACCTTCGGCAATATTATTATGCATCACATTTAACATAAGCATATCATTTACCCAGTCACAGTAAGTCTTGGTATCATTATATCCAACAGCCGGGGAGATCGAATACTGCCCTCCCATCATAGCGACCATAAAAGCAAACTCAATGCTTATACTGTCGCCATTCTTATAGGTACTGGACTTTATTCTCTGAAGACGTGTATTTGTCCCATATACGACATTCTGCCTGTGATCGGTTATCCTCATGCCAAAAATCGGCTCTTCGACCTCAGCTTTAAATCTGACATCATATATTACCCTGATCCTGTCCCCATATTTGCAATAATCGACTTCTCTATCATTTTCATCAAGCATCCTTATATCTGCTATCTCTGCTTCTCCGGAACCAAATCTGTTTATGGTCTCACCATCTATGCTCAGGTTTGAAAGGCGGCTTATTTCTTCTCCGCTGAGTATCTTCTTATTCTCTTCGATCACTGACTTGAAGATCTTTTTCCTTGCATTCCTCTGCTGCTCTATGATCCTTTTCTTCTCTATTTCCTCAACATATGCCCGGTATTTGGATACAATATCAAGCGGTTTGCCCATTTCCTTTATCCTGCCGTCTTTTAGAAATACTACCGTGCTGCACAGATCTGCAATGGTATCAAGATCGTGGGATACTATGATTATGGTCTTCCCCCTCTTCATAAAGTCATATATGACTTTATAGCATTTTGCCTGGAAAGCCTGGTCCCCTACTGCAAGCACTTCATCGATCAGCAGGATATCGGGATTCACATTTATAGCCACGGAGAAACCGAGTCTCATGTACATGCCTGATGAATAATTCTTGACCGGCGTATCAATGAATTTTTCCAGCTCCGAAAAACCTATGATATCATCAAGTTTTGCATCTACATCTTTTTTTCTCATACCCAGTATTGCAGCATTTATATAAATATTTTCCCTTCCGGTAAGATCCGGATGGAACCCGGCGCCAAGCTCAAGAAGAGCCGACATGGGACCGTTTACTATTATTTCTCCGCTTGTGGGATAGATTATTTTGGAAATAAGCTTCAGGAGCGTACTCTTGCCGGAACCATTGGGACCGATCATCCCAATAGTCTGTCCATGATTTATGGATAGCGATATATCGTCAAGCGCCAGGAATTCCTCATAAGTGGTGCGCCTCCCCCTGATGATAGTATTTTTAAGGCTTGGTATCTTCTCGTGATAGATGCGGTATATCTTGGATACCGACCTTATATCGACAGCAATATCATCTTTGGACCTTGGGGTTCCTTTGCTTTCATTATTTTTTGTAGCTTTTCTGATCATTAGTTCATTGTCCTGAGAAATTTTCTTTTCAACTACCTTCCATATCTATCAGCATCATCCGGCCGATCATCATATTTTCTATATCTCCTCGGCAAATCTTGGCTCGAGCTTTTTAAACACAAAATATCCTATAAAGAATATTAAAAGAGTTATTCCAATAGCAGCTGCCGTTTCCGGAACAGATGGAAAACCTGCCCCATCAGGATACTTGACATAATAAAAAATATTCCTGTAATAAGCCGCATATATGGTCATGGGATTAATAAACTTAAGGTATGGCTGAAATTGCTCAGGAACCATGCTTAATGGATATATTATAGGTGTTCCAAAAAACCATACCATCATCACTATCGTGATAAGATGCTGAAGGTCCCTGAAAAGGACATTAAGGGCCGATACCAGAAGTGTCATCCCCACCACCAGGAAGATCTGTACAAGAATAAGCATCGGAAGAAGATATAAATATAGATAAAATCTATAACCCATAAAGCCCAGCACTGCAAAAAGAGCAATAAGCTCTAAAAAATAGTTGATAAGATTTGAACTGACTACTGAAAGGGGAAGTATCTCCCTGGGGAAATATATCTTGTTAACAAGATTGCTGTTTGAGATTATGCTCCCGGTACCCTGATTTACAGAGTTCTGGAGAAAGTTAAATGGAAGCAGTGCGCAGATCAAAAATATTGCAAACTCCTTTACCCCTCCCCTGAGCACAATAGAAAATACAAATGAATATACCAGCATTGTAAGGATAGGGTTTAAAAGCGACCAGAAGAACCCCAGCACAGAACCCCTGTATTTTACCTTCAACTCTTTTTTAGTAAGGCTGAAAAGAAGTTCCCTGTAAGAGAAAAGTTTTTTAATATCTGCAAACATATGTAATAAATAAGAATGATAAAAATTTAGCGCTTATTATAGCATTAAATACTATATTCAAAAATAAGCTTGAAAGCCCTGCAGGGCAGTTAACCCTCAAACCTTAATTCACCTACCTTTATTCCAAGTTCCCTGGTATCACTGGAAAGTCCAAGTTCCCTGGGTACAAAAGAATGATTCATGGTAATCGTAAGGGTTATCCTCTCCCTGCCAAATCCGCTCAGATCCACTTTCACATCACGCCACTGATCATCAGCAAGCCTTACTATCTTTATAAGGGTATTGTCAGCATATATTCTGATGAGGTTTGGTATTTTGTAATCAATAGGGTACACAGCCTTCATGGGTATTATTAAAGTATCTCCTTTTTTTGCTACTATCCTGCTGGCATCTTTACCAATCCACCTGAAGGGCAGTCCTTTCTCGTATTCCTCATTATAGAAGCCGTAATTGTTGTCATGGTCATAGAGGCTGTTTTTTACATTTATGGACAGGTCATGGGTAGAACTCCAGAACAGTGTAGTAGAAAATACAAGTATTACAAGGACTAAGATTACCCTGGAGATGAAATCAAACCTGATTTTCCTGAAATCTCCCTTCAAAACAACGTCCCTGCCGGTCTCTTCCAGCCTGTCCTCCCCGGATTTAATACTTATAT
>CAYRTF010000005.1:14080-17744 GCA_964427165.1 uncultured Actinomycetota bacterium
CTTATATATGTTATTAGAAGGCTTATATTAAGCCAGAACAAAAACTGTATCTCAATAAAATTGGTATGAGATCCGAAAAATAGGACGGATGCCATAGCGATAAATGATATAAGGAGTCCGGCTGCCAGCCAGTCCTCCCTATCAAGCTTTCCGTATCTGTTCCTGCTAAGGAAGTACCTTACCAGTTTTTTTATGACCAGGAAGAATATAAAAAGTATCAGTATGATCCCCACGGCTCCAAGCTCAGAAAGTATCTGTAAATAATAATTACCGGTAAAATCAAGAAGAGGAAAACCGATACGATGTTTCAGGTGATAATCAGGGAGCTCTATAAAATATGCACCTTGCCCCACTCCCGACACAGGATGTTCTTTATACATAAAGACAGCCTGTCTCCATAACACCTCCCTGCCGGAAGATACAAATGCCAGTGCATCCATAAAACTTTCTGATTTTATTGATTTTGAGAAATCTGCTATAGTCTCGATCATCCTGTCCGGTACTACTATTCCTGTACTTAAATTCTTATCCAGATTATCCAGTAGTTCTGTTTGTGGCATTATGCCAAAAAAAGCCGAGATGATCATTACAAATAAAAGCAGCACTGCACCCGCTGACAATAAGGCGCTTTTATTGGGCTCTTTGACCTTTTTCTTTATAAGAATCCTTATAGTCATCGAAAGTCCTGTTATTATAAAAATTACAGATGTGATGATAATGGATAAAAAAGCGCTCCTTGATCCACTCAGAAAACCAAGATATATAAATATCACCAGCAACACTGCAGCCAAAGATTTCAAATACCATCTTTTAAGGAAGATTATCATTGAAATAAAGAGAGGGAAAAGAAGCACAATATACCCTCCGAGAGCATTGGGATCAGTAAAGGTCGAATTAATCCTACCCGCATTTACCCAAAAGCTGCTGCTTCCCAGAATAGGGGAAAAATATTTTTGATAAAAGCCAAATATGATCACTATCAGACTTGTTGAAAGCAAAACCATTATACAGATAATGAAATCCTTTTTCCGCTTTAGTGTATTGAAAATAATTACAAACAATCCAAAACCTACAATATAATTAAAATAGTATTTAAGCGTCCATCGTATAGTTCCTGAAGAAGTATGGTCCGCATTATTAACAATAAGGTCATGGAACCTGGCCGTTATAAAAGGTATAAAATTGGCATATCTGTATATTGTAATAGCTGATGATATAGTAAGTATTATAATAAAGATGAAGACGGACCTGGATAATTCCGTTTCATAAACTGTCTTTTTCCCTGATTTAAACTGGTTGACCAGGTAGCCCAGGAGAAGACCCACAAAAAGATAAAAGATTATGGTAACCCGCCTTATACCTATAATAGTAGTTACTGAATTTAGAAGCGGCAGCAGGAATATAAACACATAAAGGCCTATCTTGATCCTGTATATGGATAACAGATATAAACCAAATATTGCAGACTGTGTCGCTACTAAAAGGTATAACCTGTCGTAGACGACAGTCTGGTGATAATAATAAAAGACAAGATAAAAAGCTGTAAAGATTAGAAAGCCCTTAAAAGGCTTATAGATATTTTCCTTTATCATCGATTATTTATCCCCTGGACAGCACAACATTTAATAGGATGAAAAAAGATCAATAGGCTCCCTTCTTGAATAATATTCGCAGAATCGTAAAGAAGATTATCTTAAGCTCCATAACCAGCGACCAGTTATGTATATAGAAAAGATCAAGTTTTATCCTCTCTTCATAATTAAGATCGTTTCTTCCGCTTATCTGCCACAGGCCCGTTAAGCCCTGCCTAACAGTCATCCTTTTTCTTTCCCATTCTTCCAGCTGGTCGCCTTCCTGTATCACTAAAGCCCTGGGTCCTACTATGCTCAACTCCCCTCTTAATACATTAATTATCTGTGGAAACTCATCAAGCGATGTCTTCCTTAAAAGATTGCCCACCCTGGTTATCCTGGGATCATCTTTTATCTTAAAGCCGGCTTTTCTGTTATATATTTTATCCATTATGTCTTTTCGGCTCTCAGCATCCTGCACCATGGTCCTGAATTTGTATATCTTGATCCTCTTAAAATTCTCACCATATCTTTCCTGCTTAAAAAATACAGGACCCTTAGAGTCCAGCTTGATAGCAAGCCCGACTACCAGATAGAGAAATATAAAGAAAATAAAAATTAAAAAACCCAGGGAATAATCTATTATGAACTTACTTATCTTTATCTTCCAGTCCTTACCGGTAGTGCTGATCTGTATAAGAGGTATTCCGGCATAATCAAACATCCTCATCCTCGAAACTGAAAATTCAAAAAGCGATGGGGACATGAGTATTTCAAGGTCGAAATCCTTTATATTTTCCAGTAACTCCTGTATGTCATCATATTTAAGATCAGAAGATGAGATGACAATAGTGTCAATATCATACTTTGAGATATAATCCCCGATATTGTCCAGAGGACCAAGTACCTTAAAATCTTTGAATTTCCTTATGATCCGGCCATCCGCCATCAGGTTTTCTTTCCTGTCTATAAAGCCTGCAATGTTTGCATTATCAAGCTCGACCTTGCTAAACGTAGTGGCGACTCTCCTTCCCTCCTCATTAGCACCGATTATTATGACATTACGCTTAAATCCTGCTTTCCTAAAGAGTATACTTACGGTCCTCCTGACAACCACCCTTCCTACAGCCAGAAACAGGAAGACAAAAATTGCCACATAAATAAGCCATGCCCTCGACAGCAGATAACCATCCCTATTGATGTAGAAATTAATCGTTGATATGGTAAAAATGCTAAGGATATTATTAAGAAGTATTTTTATATTTATTTCCGTACCAGGGTGGACATCATTCATGCTGTATAGCCTGTTTATGGCAAGAAGCGCTATGAAAACTATGATCCCTATTACGGAGTACATAAGGTAATATTTAAGAAAGGGCCTTATATTGTCCCCAAAGCCGAAACCGAATCTCACAAAAAATGCTACTAAAAATGCCAGACATAAAAAAAAGAGGTCATTTAAGAACATTATAAAAAAGAAGTAATATTTCTTTTTTCTCTTTGTATGCTTGCTCATATACCGTACCTTCTACAGTAATCTTTATATTTTTCAATAATAAAGGTTTTTATTTCATTTTCAAATATTAAGATATCAAATCTCCTGGAATTCTCCCTGGCCTTCACACTATCTATATCGTGATCTGCCCTTTCAAACCTCTCCACTACTTCCGCCATACTATCGGCACTCTGCTTGTCAAAGAAGAGTCCGGTATTTCCATCATCCACAGTCTCAAGCAATCCTCCCTTGCCATAGCCGATAACAGGAGTACCGCTGGCCTGGGCCTCAACAGGTGTTATGCCAAAATCTTCTTCCCCCGGAAAGATAAATGCCTTTGCTTCCAGGTAGTATTTTTTCAGTACCTCATCATCCTGCCATCCCAGAAAACTAATATTTTTACCGGCACGTTTTTTCAGTCTTTTTTTCTCCGGGCCGTCGCCTATTATCACAAGTTCCTTGCCAAGCCTGTTAAACGCATCTACTGCAATATCTATCCTTTTATATGATACAAGCTGGCTGACTACCAGATAAAAATCCTTCTTTTTATCAGAGTACTCAAGCCTGTCCAGCAATACAGGCGGATAGATTACTTTTG
>CAYRTF010000005.1:17754-19154 GCA_964427165.1 uncultured Actinomycetota bacterium
ATTCCCTATTATAATACTTGAGCACCCTTTTCCTGACATTATCAGAATTGCTTATAAAATAATCAACCCTGAAAGATGTAGCCAGATCCCAGACCCTCAAATAATTAAAAAAGTACCTGATGAAATTTTTCTTTAAAAAACCCATTTTTTCATTATTCAAATAATCAAAATACATATTCCACAGGTACCTCATGGGGGTATTGCAATAGCATATATGGCATGTCTCGGGTTTTGTTATAACTCCCTTCGCAATTCCTGATTCAATACTGATCACCAGGTCGTATTCAGACAGATCGAACTGTTCTACTGCAACCGGCATCAATGGAAGATATATCTGATGTTTCTTTTTTGAAAAAGGCATCTTCTGGAGAAAGGATGTATAGATATTTTTACTGTTTATGCTATCGCTTATCTTGTCCTTATTGTATATCAGAGTATAAATATCTATTTGAGGAAAAATCCTGCACAGGCATTCGACTATTTTTTCGCCGCCCCGCATACCTATAAGCCAGTGATGGACCAATGCAATTTTTTTGTTAGTTAACATATTCTAATAAAGACATTAAATATTAAACAAGTATGGCTTCTAAAACTAATATGATTTTTTAAAAATCAAATAGCTTAATCAATAATAGGCTAAGTCTTAATGAAAATCAATTTTGATTTCAAGGCAACAACAATTAATCATCTTCCACCAATTCTACCCCAAATACCAGATAAAATAAGGCTACCATCGCATCAGCCCACTAGCCCTGCCCTTTACCCATAAATAAAGATGAACAAATTACTTTGAACTAAACCGCTAGCGCGGTAGTTTTTATACAAATCTCCCTACTCCTTTGATGCTTACCCCGTATTCACTATAACGAATAATCCATGCTGTCCATACAGGACAATAAAGTGCCTTCCTCCTTTTCCATCAAATCTTAAAACCATTACAATATTTACCTGCTGGATATATATCATATGTCCCAATAATGTAATCTTTTTAAGAGGAGGAAATGCCATGACACCATTACGTGAAAAAATGATAGCTGAAATGCAGCTAAGAAGGTTTTCTGCCAATACGCAGGAAAGTTATCTAAGGTCAGTATCGGGACTGACCGGCCATTACAAAATATCTCCGGATGCAATCACAGGAGATCAGCTTAAAAGCTATTGTCTGTTCCTGGCCAATGAGCGCAAGCTGGAGTGGAGCACAATAAATACCATTACTTCCGGAATATGTTTTTTCTATACAGAGACCCTGGGTAGAAAAGATATAGCTCTTTCAATCCCAAAACGCAAAACTCCAAAACGGCTACCGGAGATACTGGCCAAAGATGAACTTCGAGCAGTCTTTTCCAGTGTTAAAAACCAAAAACATAGAACGATTTTAATGACTACATATGGATGCGGCC
>CAYRTF010000005.1:19164-19391 GCA_964427165.1 uncultured Actinomycetota bacterium
ACAGTAGCCGCATGATGGTGCGCATTGAAAAAGGTAAAGGAGATAAGGACCGGTACACTATTTTATCCCCAAGGCTGCTACGCGAGCTGCGCTCTTACTGGAAGGCTTACCGGCCTATTTGATTATGCAATAAATAAGGTGGAGGACTAATAATAGCATCCAGCCAGTCTATTCAATCTGATGTGCCTATGGAAAATATAGAGGCTCTGTATGATACTGCTTATAAA
>CAYRTF010000006.1:0-19352 GCA_964427165.1 uncultured Actinomycetota bacterium
CCTTTAAAAGTCCGGGGATCTCTGCCGGGTCAAACTGATCATCCCCATCGATATTTACCATAAAGTCAAATCCATTTTCCACTGCATGATCAAGGCCCCTGCCGAATGAAAATCCAACACCCATATTTTTATGATTATCTACTACTTCAATGCCCAGTTTCCTGGCTGTCTCTGCAGTTCCGTCCGTACTTCCGTCATTTATAACAAGGATCTTTATAAGGTCTATACCATGGATATTAACGGGGATCTTTTTAATGACCTCCCCGATCTTATCTTCTTCATTAAATGCGGGTATTATAATAAGTAATTTCTTTACCCGGCGGGCAGTTATGTCTTCCAATTATTTACTTCTTTCATAAACTTTACCATATTAATATAAAAATCATCATCAGAAAATTTTGCAAAAGCAAGCAGATCCTTGGGAAGGCATTTGCCATTTACACCGAATCTGCCGTCAAAGGGAACAGTAAGATGGTTCTTGCCTATCCACTTCCTTTTATACATGGCATCTTTTACAATATCATAGTCTACGCCGTTTATAGATTTAATTAAAATAATATACCAAAAAACCTTTATATTGTTAAAATATAATAATATTTTAAGCAGTTTATGTCATTAATAATCTCTAATTAATTATTTAAACAATAATGCTTTTAGTATAAAATCTGGTATTGATGTTTATTAACAGAAGGAATAAATGATTTGGAGATAAAAATAGCTAAGAGCAATATTCTCTATCTCTTTATCTTAATGCTTACAGTTGCTAATAATCTTGTGAGTATTATTTCGGGAAAATATATAGCAATAGGTCCAGTACGCTCGAATACTTTAATAATGTGGCTCATTATAATGATAGTCTCCTATGCTGCAAAATTCCTATTCTGGATCATACTTCACCGCAGATTTAAACTTTCTTTCATTTATCCAATATTAAGTATTAATTATTTTGTGGCACTTTTTTTGGGTAGGACCCTCTTTGGGGAACCTATGACGATGCATAAAATAATAGGAGCAGCCATACTGGTGGCGGGCGTTTTTTTGATCCTATTGTCAAGACAGAAAACTGAAAGTGAATAAAGGATGGCCTACTATATAATATTAGCAATATTCATCCAGCTCCTGGTAGCTTACGGCCAGTATAATCTGAAAGTAGGATCAAGAAGGCTGGACCCCAAGAAAGGCCTGGCATATAATCTGAAAAACCTGAATATGATCCTTGCAGTACTGCTGTTTCTTATGGTGCCCATACTTTCAGTTTTTGTCATGCGGTTTATGGAATTCTCAATATTTTATTCTTTTACTGCTCTTAATTATTTATTTATAATGTTCTTTTCGTGGAAAATATTAAAAGAAAGATTTGATGGATTAAGAATAATGGGCAATATCCTGGTAATCATAGGGGTGGTAGTATTCAATTTAAAGTAATAAGCTCATAAAGCTGTATTATTTTTGTAATGATATTTTATAAGATCATGGGAGGATTATGTCTGATAAAATAAAGGATTTTCTGCGTAAATGGAAGATCATCTTTTTTATGGTCCTGGCTTTTGCAGTACCGTTTATTATCTATGTGCTTACACTGGAGAGAAAACTTATAGGAGGGGATACCACCTGGTATGCGCTCCAGATACCCGAGATGACTCTTATGGTTCCCACGGGCTATCCTACTTTCAGTCTGCTTTTAAAACTCTTTACTTTCCTCCCGGCAGGAGATCTGGCATACAGGTTGAACCTCTTCTCTGCAGTATTCGGCGGACTGACGATTTTATTTTTATTTTTAACTATAAACAGGCTCATAAAGAATGAAGTGATAAGCCTTTCATGTTCGCTCATATTTGCTTTCCTGTATCCTTATTGGTATGTAGCCAATAGATTGGAATTTGATACATTAAACAGTTTTTTTATTGTGCTCGTCTTATATTCGGCAGTTCTCTACAGCGGTATAAAAAAAAGGAAATACCTTTATTTTTTCTTTTTTTCCCTGGGACTCAGCCTCACCAATCATCCCATAGCCTTTTTTGTGATCCCGGCGATACTTCTATATGTGATAATGATCAACCCGCGGATCTTTAAGAGCGCCAGAGCGGTTTTTATTTCCATACTTTATTTCATACTTCCGCTTCTTTCCTATTTTTATCTCCTTATCAGGTCAAAACAGGGATATGGACCCGTAACTGATCTGTTAAAGCTATTTTACTATGTTACGGGAAGAAATGTGACAGGGCAACTCCATGGAGGGCATTTCTTTAATAAGTCTTGGGATCACATGCTGGGTGTGATGGGAGAATATTTATGGATCATATATGATAACTTTGGACCGGCACTCATACTAATTGCTCTTATCGGCCTGGGATATCTAGTAAAGAAAAACTGGAAACTGGGAATGTGTTCCATGCTTTTTATTGTTTTAAACATAGTTGTACCCCCTCTTTATCTGCCATATACAAATGATAATTATGTACTTGATTCTATGATACTGGTGTCCGTTTTTATAGGTTTTGGCTTCCTATTTATCTTAAATGGTTCTTTATGGCTGTTTGATAGGGCAATAAAAGGAAAGAAGCATCTCAGGGTAGATAATATATTAAGATACATTCTTATAGGGGTTGTGTTGCTCACTTCTCTGGCTTTTCCGATTTTCCAGTCGACCCTGTATTTTAAACAGCAGGATAGGTCTGAACCGCTTCCAGTGTATTGGTTCTGGAATCAAGCCTTTGGATTAATGGAAGAGGACTCTGTCTTATACATACACTCATTTGCAGAAAATGTAGGAACTTTTGTAGGAAAGTATGAATTTGGATATAAAAATATTAAGACCAAAAATTCCCGCAACCCTGGCTACTCACTGGAAGATGCCAGGAAAGATTATGATTCTGGCAAGACCATATATTTTGTTGGTAATGCAAACATGTTCAAACTCAATTCTGATTTTGAGAAGGAAGGAAGAGCCTTCTATTTCTCACGAAATAACGAATTTTTACAACTATACAAGATAAACTATATGTTTGAGGCTCTGTCAATAGATTATAATATTGATGAGGGTAACAAGAGATTTGGAGAGAGGTTCAGAATAGAATTTATTATTAATAACAATAATTCTAAACAGGTTCAAATAAACTCAATAGAGCTAGAACTTCCAGACAATATCGGTTTTGTGGAAGTAGATCCTGCAGGAGATATCGGTCAGGGTCCCGGGATGAGCAGGGGCATATACATGTGGGTAGGCGACGAATATTATGTAGGCGCCAATAGCAAGATCGATCTGGTGGTCATCCTTCAGGGAACGGCACCCGGCAGCGGAGTGATCGATTTCAGGATAACCACCCATGATGTATATATTGAAGCTGATGGAATAGACATAATTATAGAGTAGTTTCCAGACAGGGGGAGGGCCAGCGGGAGCTCCCAGAACTTTAGCCGGCGGAAGGACAGATCAATATGAGAGAAAAAAAACATTTTCTTAGAATTGTATTTGTTATTCTTCTACTGCTTGTTGCTATTATTGTCCCTTCCGCAGGCTGTTTTCTCCATAGCGGCGGCCTAAGAAACAGCACAGACAAAGATGACGGGAAAGAGATGCCGCCTTCCTTATACATATCAAGGATTTTTCCTGAAAGCCTAAAGGTGGATGACCATTATCCCGGTGATGAAATAAAGATATCATTCTATCTGAAGAATACAGGAGGTTTGCCCGCTGAAAATATAAAAATAGGACTTGCGGCAGATAAATTTTTTGAAATGACTGGCGGCAAGGACCATTGGGAATTGAGAACATTGGAAGCGGGAGAGAGCAGAACGTTTGAGGCTGAATTGAGGATAGCAAGGGATATCAGGGAGGATTCCAGGGCGGTTATAGAATTGACCGCGTCTTCTGACAGTCTTGAGACTATTAGCAGGTCTTCAGGCATTGAGATCCTTGGAGTAAGGGAATATCAGCACAATTTCATACCAATAATAGGACTGCATGCAATAGAGGATGAAATCGAGATCCCGATCGAACTCAGTACCACAAATTTTGATGTACTCTGCAGGACGCTGAAGGAATTCGGATACCAGACCATAACTTTTAGCGATCTACTGAAGCATATCGACCATGGAAGGGCCCTTCCGGAAAAAGCAGTGATAATAACCTCTGATGACGGTTATCAGGATAATTATACCGATGCTTTCCCCATATTAAAGGAATATGGATATACCATGACAGTATTTCTGGTCACGGGAGTCATAGGTGATTCTGAGGAGCAGAGGATGGCCAATACAGTCTTTAATAAAAGGACGAATGTGACAAGACCCATGCTTATCTGGCCCGAGATAGAAGAGATGCATGAATATGGATGTGAATTTCTGTCCCATAGCGTAAATCATATAAGATTGGGTCTTGCTGCCGATGAGGAAATGCTTTATGAACTTATAACATCGAAGGCGGATATAGAAGACCACCTGGATATGCCGGTACTTTTTTTTGCCTGGCCCTATGACAATTATTCGGAAGACAAATGGCCCCTTATAGAAGAAGCGGGATACCGTGGGGCCGTAAGGTACTGGGGCGGCATAGAGGATCTGAGGAGTATGAACCTTTTTAATATAAAAAGGTTCGAGTTTAACAGCTATATACCCCCTGCAGGATATGCAGGTTATCTGGAACTATTTGATATTGATATAAGCATCAATATAAAAGATACGGAAATACCGGCGGGCAGTGAATTCGGGATCGAATATATTATAAAAAATAATGAAAACAGCCCCATCAGCATATCTTCTATGGAGCTTAGTATCCCTGATAATATAGAACTTACCGGAGTAATAGAAGATGGATATGTCAAAGAGTTTCCGGCATTAAGCGAAGGTGTTTTTATGTGGGTCAGTGATTCGTACCTGGTAGAACCGGAAGGTCCTATTAACATTAAGTTAAAGTTTAAAGCAAACGGCCCGGGCGAGGCACCGGTAAGATTCAGGGTCACCGCATATAACTCTTATATTGAAGCAGGCGAACTTAAACTGATGATCACAGACAAATAAATGGAGTTAAAATATTGTAAAATTCTCTATTTTGTAGTACAAATTATTCTAGTTTGCACAAAAAATATTGTAATATAAGGATAAAAAGATAGCGGGAGAACAAACTTAAATAATGTATTTTTGGGATAAGCTGGCGCCATTTAAAAATAAAATACTGGCAATTTTAAAAAAAATTAAAAATCTTAAGATCAGGGCAAGATTGAGCAGGAAGAATATAATAATAATCGCATCAGCATTTGTAGCGGTATTGTTAGCTGCTGCAGCCGCATATTACTACTATTTCTATATATATCTTGCACCTAATTTTGAAGATGAACTGTATAATAATGTAGTCACCGCTACGATGGAGAGCGTGAGCCCTGGAGAGGATATAATATATAGGGTCAATTACAAAAATGTCGGATACCGTGAAGTAGATAAGTTAAAAATATCGGTGGAGATACCGGAGGGCGTCACTGTTGAATCCAGCGGGGAAAGCGGTACATACAGTGAGGGAAACAGGATACTTCAATATATCATAGAAAGCATACCCAGGGGGTCTTCCGGAAGTCTGGAATTTAAAGTAAAGGTGAAAGATCCTCTTGATAATGGCACAGTGATAGATTTTGGGAAGGTCAGGTTTGATTATTTTATAGGGGAGGAAAGTTTTGACAGGGCCCTTGACGCCGGGGAAGGGCACATAGTGGAAAGCAGTCCTGATTTTAGTTCTTTCTCTATTTCTTCATTGGATATTAATGGCGGTTTTCTGGGACTTGATGATGAAATACAATATACTGTCAAGATCAGAAATACCGGTAATATGATAGCCAGGGACGTAGAGATAAAAAGCCGGCTGTCGGAGTACCTGAGCCTGGTGGAAGGGTCGGTAAACTATGGGGGAAAATGTATGGACGGGGATGTTGCGTGGAAATTTGAGGAGCTTGAACCGGGCCAGTCCAGAACAATGATCTTTAAAGCAAGACTTGAGAACGGAGAGGTCCAGGATAAAGAAGAAATAAAAAGTAATGCCGTCCTGCTGTATAAAGGCAAAGAAGAAGCAGAAGAAGAGATAGCTGACCTGGTCAGATTGTTCCCGGATTTTTCTGAGACGGAAGTCACCCTTGCTGATGCAAATGGAGGAGGGTATCTCTGGGCAAATGAGACAGTTAGTGTAAAGATAACCATAAAGAACACAGGACAGAGAGAAGCCGGTGATTATAAACTTTTCTGTCCCATCCCGGACCAGGCAGTTTATATCAGCAATTCAGGAACTCCCGAAGGTATTGAATGGAGTGATGATATCAGGGGACTTATCTGGAGTTTAAACGGGCTGGAGGTCGGAGAAACAAAAGAAATAAGATTCAATATGGCCGTAAAAGATTATTATTACTACAGAAGCGGAACAATAACAACTGATTTTCATATTGCAGCAGGTGACGATGAATTTGTCTTTGACCCAAAAAGCATATATATACAGGGACATATATATTTAAATGTGGTGGCAATGGGGGATTCCCTGATCGCCAGATCGGATTGGGTCCAGAGGCTTGACAGCAAACTTGAAGCCGCCTATCCTTATGCGGATTATAATACGGTGCCAAGCGCTGTCAGCGGCGAGATGTCTTTTGAAGGTCTTGCAAGGTTTGACAGCACCGTTGGTCCGCTGCAGCCGCATATACTTATTGTGGCCTATGGGACCAATGATACCGGCATCAGCCTTAGCTATTTTCAGTATAGCATAGAAAACATAGTTGCCAGGGCAAAAGGCATGGGAGCTACTGTATTTATAAACCTTGTGGGCCCTATAAGCAGGGCAGGCAAGGAAGATTGGCCAAAGTATGATGGAGCGATCAGGCAGGTAGCGGCAAAATACGGGGTCCCTGTCATCGATGTAGTTACACCTCTTTCACAGAATCAGGGTAAATATTTGTCTGATGGCATGCATTATACGCCTTCAGGAGCAGAAGTAGTCGCTCAGACTGTATTTAATAGTATTGTCCAATATTTAAACGGCCTGGGCGGAAGAAGATAAATATTATAATGGAAGCATGGCCTGCTTATATTATGAAAAGGATCTGGCTGATTAAAATTTTATATTATCTTTTTTTTACTGCCATTATCTGTATGGCGGTAATGATATTTTTAGATATAATGAATTTCTCTTTTTATGAACAGCATATGGCAGTATTTTTCCGCAGACTGATAAATTCATTTGATTTTTAAGCTGCAGGATCATTATTGCTTTTTGCTTGCTGCTCCTCTATCCTGTTTTTAGTGCGGGTGCCAAAAATCGGCCTGACTATATAGGCTATACCGCCAAAAGTTCCAAAGAGAATAAGCATTGCGAAGATTATAAGTGAAAATAATGCAGCATCCTCATTGATCACGCCCAGAGCCACAAGGATAAAAACCGTAGAGTTCTCCCTGAGGCCCATACCTCCTATTGAAATAGGAAGCATGGCGATCACCAACACAACCGGTACTAAAAAAATAAATGTTACAAGCCCCAGCTCAATACCCAGGGCCCTTGCTGCCAGGAAATAATTCAGGATGACCATAAACTGTAACAGCAGACCATATAGAAGAGCCTGTACAAGTACTATTTTTGATTTTTTGAAACTTTTAAGTGTTTGATATACATTCACCAGCTTCTCTCTTATACGTCTTAAGAATCCTATCCTGTTTACGAGACGGTCCAGCTTAAAGACAGAAGGGTTGATTATAAGAAATCCTACGGCAAGTGATATTATAAAAAATATTACTATGGGGAATATTACAGACTGGTCCCCTATAGCAGTAAAACCAAGAAAGAGTGCTGCAATAGCAAAAGTAGCGGCACTTACTATACCTGAAAATCTTTCTACAAGGACGATAGATGCGGATTTCTCTATAGGCATATTTGCTTTCTTTGAAGAGTCATATACTCTAAAAACATCTCCTCCGATGCTTGTAGGCAGGAAATTATTGAAGAAAAACCCTATTAGGACCGTAACCGACAGGCTGCCCACGCCTAATCTTACATCCTGGGCCTTCAGCAGTATCCTCCATCTTTCAGCAGTTATCCAGACCCCGGCTATATGTGTTGAAAATGAAAGCAGGAGCAATCCCTTATGCGAAAGTCTTAGAGTGTCTATAGCCGTGCTGAAATCTTTGAACTGGGTCCGTACAAGGAAAGCTATAAGGGAAACACTTACTACGATCCTCAATACCAAAAGTATGGTCCTTTTGTTCTTGTGGTAAAAAGATATTATTTTATTTTTGTCGCCCATCAGCTTTCTGTGTATTTTCTATTTATCTCTTGATTTTGCAACTCTTGCAGGGATCCCTGCTGCTATTGAAAATGGAGGAATATCCCTCACTACAACTGCACCAGCGCCAATAACTGTGTCCTCTCCTATATTTACGCCGTCAAATACTTTTACTCCTGCGCCAAGCCAGCAATTTTTTTCAACATTTATTCCAAGTGAAGGCTTTTCCTGTTCAGATATGGGAATATCGGTTCTTGAATAATCATGGCCCCCACCTATGATATAGACATAAGATGCGATTATCGTATTCTCGCCTAAGGTTACATTGCTGCCTGAGAACACTTCACTATTGAAACCTATATTTACATTTCTCTCAAGCGTTATATCTCCATTTTTACAATATAGTATGCTGTTTCTTCCCACAAATACTTCTTCCTTAATATGTATGCCTTTATTATTCAATCCTTTTGCATCAAGCACGCAGAAGTCATCTATTACTACATCATTTTCAATTATTATCTTATTGGGATGCCTTATGGTTATGCCTCTTCCAAAACTTACACCCCTGCCTACTTTTTTAAAAAGTGCCGGATAGAAAATATTCCTGAGTAAAATACCTATGGCTCCGGGCATGTTCTGGAACAGGATAGTGATCAGCTCGAATTTGATCAAATTAAAAATACCCTTCTTGCCAACAAAAAGATCCATATATTTTGAGATCTTTGATTGGTCCTTTGCAAATAGCTTTTTTTGTATCTTGTCTTCATATCTTTCGTCAAATCTTTCTATTTTGATCAGCTCCTTCTGTTGTTTCTTTATTGTTTTTAACGGACTTATTTTTTTGATTGTTTCATCTTTTGTCATTTTTAGAAATTATCCCTTAGAAAAGAACCCATGTATTCCCTGGGCACACCCATAAAAGTCATTCTTTTTATTCTATCGCACTTACTGCAGGGTTCCAGTCCGCCTGAATTTCTATTGCCAAGCATTCTTCTCATATCCCTGACTTTTTTACTATTAAATATCTCTCTTATTGTATTTTTGGCCAGATCGCCTACTATTATACTTCCCTTAAAATCCTGCGGACATAGACTGACTTTCCCATCATAAAGAACTGTCAGAGAATACCATGGAAATGTGCATGATGTCCACTTCGTACTTTCTGGCTGTCTCTTATCTGGCCCTTTATGGTCAAATAGACCGCCCCAATTATGAGGTGTCCTTGCAGCCAGCCTGTCAAGCGGCAGACTGTTGAAATTATTAAGGAACCTCTCTTTATGGCCGGCATCTATTTCCTTATCTATAGCGATATTGTATTCTATGACCTGAATAATAGTAAAAGGTTTCTGCAAACCCAGCTCTTTCTTTATTTTTAAAAAGACCATTATATTTTCCAGGCTCTTTTCATAACTTGCCCCGGTCCTGTTCCTCTCGTAGACATCTTTTGTATAGCCGTCAAAGGAAAAAGAGATCGTATCAAGACCTGAAAGTATTAAGTCACCGGCCAGATCTGGATCAAGCAATGTTGCATTTGTATGTATCCTTGTTTTTATTCCTTTAATACTTGCATATGAGACCATATTAGCTATTTCCGGATGGAGAAGCGGTTCACCCCTGTGGAACAGGTTTATATCATAGATATTATCCTCAGCTTCATCGATTATTTTTTTATAGAGATCAAGACTCATATTTCCTTTTTGGCTATCGGGAATGTCTTTATTAAGGCAGATGCCGCATCTTAGATTACATCTGTTTGTGGTCTCTATCCAAAGTTTTAGGGGCATATAACTGCAATAGTCGCGCTTTAAGGAATATGAAATGAAGATATTTGAAAGTTTGAACAGATGTTTTATCTTATCCATCTTTTCTTTACTGGATCATATCCTTGATCACATAGGTCGGTTTATTCTGAGCCTCATGATAGGTCCGCATATTTATCTCTGCCAGCAGCCCCATAGTGATCAGCTGTACTCCTATAAAGATCATAAAAATAGAAAGGATAAAGAGCGGCCGGTCAGCAAGCCCCATACCGAAAAAAATCCTCATTATTATCAGGTAGACTGTTATGATAAATCCGGCTGTCCCTGAAAAAAGTCCCATGAGTCCGAATATCTGGATCGGCCTCTGCGAATAGCTGAGCAGAAATTTAATAGTTATAATATCCAGGATAACTCTTATGGTCCTGGAAATGCCATATTTTGACCTGCCGAACTTCCTGCTGTGGTGTGTGACAGGGATCTCTGTAACTTTTACGCCTATCCTGCTTGCTACAGCTGGGATATACCTGTGCATCTCGCCATAAAGGTCTATATTATCTATTACTTCCTTCCTGTATGCTTTGAGAGTACATCCATAATCATGGAGTGTCACACCGGTTAGTTTTGATATTATTTTATTTGCTACTATTGATGGAAACCTCCTGCTTACGGCTTTATCTTTTCTGTCCTTTCGCCAGCCGCTCACAATATCATAACCCTCGTCCAGCTTATCCAGGATCGCTGGAATATCCTCAGGGTCATTCTGGAGGTCGGCATCGAGGGTGATGATAATATCCCCGCTGCAGTGGTCAAAACCTGCACTCATGGCAGAAGTCTGGCCAAAATTTCTCCTGAATCTTATGATCTTATACGAATTATTATTTTTATGGATCTTCTTCAGCTCATCATATGTTCCATCAGTACTTCCGTCATCGATCAGTATCACCTCGACTTTAAGTTTTAATTTTGACAGGGTACTATTTAAATTATTGTATAGATGTTCTATACTTTCCCGCTCATTATAAACCGGGATGACTATTGAAAGATCCATTTTGTTCCTTTTGAATTCCCTGGTTTTACTTTTAGTTTTTCCAATGGTTTTTTCCATGATCTTATCAGTCATTAAGTATTCCCTCTTTTTTCTTTTTCTTATACCATTCCATAAAATATCCTATTCCATTTTTTATGGAAGTCTCTGGGCAGTACCCTATAAGTCTCTTTGCTTTTTCAATATTAGCATAAGTAGCAAATACATCCCCGGGCTGGGGGTCTTTATGATCCATTACTGCCTTTTTACCTGTAACATCTTCAATAAACCCGATAAGCTTTAAAAGACCGATCTGTTTTGAATTGCCAAGATTTATGACTTCGTATCCATTAATACACCCAAGACTATTTATGATACCGCTTATTATATCATCTATATAGGTATAATCACGCGAAGAAGTCCCGTCTCCGTATACTTCTATGGGATCGCCGGCAAGGATTTTCCGGCAAAATTTATGGATTGCCATTTCAGGCCGCTGTCTCGGTCCATAAACTGTAAAGAACCTGAAAGCAAATATTGATATATCGTAAAGATGATGATAGGTATAGCAGATAAGCTCTCCTGATTTTTTTGTAGCTGCATAAGGAGAGACAGGAGAATCCACATTGTCAGTTTCCGAAAACGGCACCTTCTTATTGCCTCCATACACAGATGATGAAGAGGCAAAGATAAATCTGCGGACACCATGGTCCCTGCAGCTCTCAAGCAGATTGATAGTCCCCCCTACATTGACTTTTTCATAAAGTGCGGCATTTGCCAGGGACGGCCTTACTCCAGCTCTGGCGGCAAGATGGATCACCAGATCAATGCTGGAAGTGGAAAATATTTCCCCTATTGTCTGCCTGTCAAGGATATCTGCTCTATATAATAGATAATTATCATTATTTATTATATCAGCAATATTGTTTTCCTTGATGGCTGGAGCATAATAATCATTGAAATTATCTACACATATTACCCTGTGTCCCAGGCTTATTATCTTTTCAGATAGATGGGAGCCTATGAATCCTGCCCCGCCTGTAATAAGTATATTCATGTAAGTATCTTAATGGTCCCGGTTATTTTAGAATCATAAAAAATTTGAACTAATTATACACAAAAACAATTCTTAAGTAATTAAATAAAAAATCTTTTATACCACAGGCCGACATTAATAAGCGCCCACAGTATATGGTTATGATTATGTTTTAAAGTCATATGCTCATCTATAAGCCGGGAGATATATCTACCATCGAAATTATCTTTTATGACCGGCGAGGTATTAAACAGGTCGGCCATATAGTCCTTGAGTTCACCTCTCAGCCAGTTTTTGATAGGCAGGCTGTAACCCTGTTTCCCCCGGTATATGATGCTGTCCGGCAGGAACTGATTTTTTTTAAGGGCTTTCCTGAAAATATATTTTGTCATCATCCTGTTAAGCTTTAAGTTTGCCGGGATGGACATGGCAAGCTCCATCACTTCGTGGTCCAGAAAAGGCACCCTTACCTCAAGTGATGTGGCCATACTCATCTTATCGACTTTCATCAGCACGCTGTCTGCCATGGTAAGCTTTATATCTACATATATATCCTTGTCTACCGGGTTGTCTGAATTGCATAAACGGCTGAAATGATATATAGGATCGAATGGTGTGAATGATATATTCTGCCTTACCGGACCATTGAATATATTTTCGGCCATACCGGAACTGAGGAAATACTGCCATCGCATGGCTCCCGCTTCAAGCGGATAAAGCGATCCTTCAATGAAACGCTTCAGCATATTGACGGCACCCTTTTTCTGGGGCTGGTCCGGTAATCTCGTGATAATAGGTGCGATTATCTTTTCCCTGAATGCTTTCGGGAAGATCCTGTAGTATGAGTCCATCTTTGCCGCTTTGAAGCGGTCATAACCCATAAAGATCTCATCTCCTCCTTCGCCGCTCAGGCAGACCTTTACCTGTTCTCTTGCCTTTCTGCTTATGAGATAAAATGGTATGGAGGAAAGGTCCGTCATGGGTTCATCAAGGTGATAAAGGCTGTCAGAAATATCATCAGGAGAGATAGGGTCTATCATCAGGACATTGTGCTCGGTTCCGAAATAATCAGAAACTTTTTTTGCATAGGGAAGCTCTGAAAAAGTCTTGTCTTTGTAACCGATGGAAAAAGTCTTTAATCTTCGGCCGTAATTCCTGGCCGTAAATCCCACCACGGTACTTGAATCCAGTCCTCCCGAAAGAAATACACCGAGGGGCACATCACTGATGAGCCGTCTCTTGACCGATTTTTCAAGGACCTCAAAAACACGATCGGCAGCCTCTTCCTCCTCAAGTATTTCAGGGGAAAATTTAAGATCCCAGTATTTCTCAATTTTTAGTCTTCCCTCTTTGAATATTGCATAATGACCCTGCCGGAGTTTATAGATATTCTTGAACATAGTGTCAGGTGCCGGAACGAATTCATAACCAAGGTAATAGTAAAGCGACTGCAGGTTCACTTCCTTTTGTACATGATCTGATTCCAGTATGCATTTTATTTCAGAACCGAATATCAATCTGCTGTCTTTAAAATAATAATAAAGGGGCTTTATCCCTATCCTGTCTCTTGCAAGAAACAGCTCCTTTTTTTTATTGTCCCATATTGCCATTGCGAACATCCCATTGAAACTATGAAGGCAGTCCGGTCCATATTCTTCATAACTTTTCAGCACCACTTCAGTATCGCAATGTCCATTGAACCTGTAGCCCCTGGAAGAGAGGTCCTTTTTTATCTCACCGAAATTATAGATCTCCCCATTATACACTATCCACAGGTCCCCGTACTGATTGACCATGGGCTGGTCCCCGTTCTTAGAAAGGTCGATGATGCTCAGCCGTGCATTACCTATGGACATTCCTGGAAAAGATTTTACCCCGCTTGAATCCGGTCCCCTGTGATGGATCTTATCAGTCATCCTCCTTATAAGTTTTTCATCCTGCCAGCTAAATCCGCAAATCCCGCACATATATGATTCTTCCTATTAGTATTATTAATTAGATATAATTATTATCCCTGTACCACTGGGCAGTTCTTCTGAGACCCTCTTTTATGTCTATTTTTGGTTCATAGCCCAGTTCTTTCTTTGCTTTATCTATTACAAATGCGCGGTTCTGCCTGAACCAGTCGACTCTCCGCCTGAACAGGGGGGGCTTGATCTTAAGAGGTACGCAGATCGCTTCGCATATACAGGCCGCTATATAAAGGGGATAGAAGGGAAGATCTGTAAACTTTACTTCAATATCCATGGATTTTCCTACTTCTTTGACCAGCTCTCTTATAGTAAAATACTGTTCATCTGCAATTATATATGTATCCGCATCCCCCCGGGAGCTCTTAAAAGCAGCATAGAATCCATCGACAAGATTGTCTATATAAACAGGGTGATAGAATGCCCTGCCATTTCCAAACATAATAAATCTCTTTTTCCTGGCCAGTTTAAAAAGAAATAAAAACCTTTCGGGGTCACCCGGACCGTATATAGCTGTTGGTCTGATTATCGTACTTTTCAGGCCCTTTTTAGCAAATTCTCTTACTACCTTCTCGCCCTCAAATTTAGTAAATTGATAATAGTCTGCCGGAGTCACCGGAGAATCTTCATTGCCCGGAGGGTTTTTTATATCTCCATGTACGCCCTGGGTCGAGCAGTATACGAGTTTGCCTATTTTTTGTTTTAAGATCTCTTCGCAGAGCAGCCGTGTTCCTCCTACATTTGTATCCCAGTAGACCTTCTTTGGGACATTTATTACCCTGAATGCTGCGGCGAGGTGAAATACCCCCTCCACTCCTTCAAGGGATCTTCGGACAACTTCCCTGTCAGTGACTGAACCAATGATAATATTTGCACCCTTTTTAGTAAGATCATTAAAAAAAAGTCCTTTTTGATAATCAAGACAGGTCACTTCATGGCCTTTATCAAGCAGGACTTCTACCAGACGGCTGCCCGTAAAGCCGGTACCCCCGGTTACCAATAGTTTCATACGTATCCCTTCCTAAAGTTAAACTATTTTTAATTCTGATACATGAAAGCCGGACCCCAGTCATCTCCAGGAATATTAGTGAGCCGGATCTCTCCCGTACCGTCAATATTTATAATGAATATCTCGCTCTGTCCGTCAACAAAGGAATTGAAAGCTATAAATAGATTGTCGGGAGAAATAAAAGGATGCTCGCTGTCGGGCCTTTCGGTTATCTTTCTGATATTTTCTCCATTACCATCCATCAAATAAATATACCTCGTATCGCCATCTCCCATAAAAGCGATCAGTTCTCCGTCGATGGACATGCTTGGGACCCTTTTCCTGGCATCGCTTTCAGAGATCTTTTCAATATTCTTTCCATCATAATCCATGATGAATATATCCTCATGTCCCCCTACTCCGGATTCATATATGACTTTGTATTGGAATGGATGCGCAAAGGGATGCCAGTCATATGAGCCGGCATTAAAAGTAAGCCTCTTTCTGCTGCTTCCATCGCTATTGATCCTGTAGATCTCCCAATCACCGTCTTTATATACTTCATAAAAAATATACCTGCCGTCAAATGACCAGGTCGGATAACCGCTCCTTGCCGGATCATCTGTTACCTGTACTTTGCCTGATCCATCCCAGTTCATGATCATTATCTGCCAGTAACCGTCTATATCGGAAGTATAGGCGATCTTCTTACCATCTGGAGAAATTGCAGGATATGCATCTTTTCCAGTAGAACTGGTAAGCTGTGTAAGTTCAGAACCATCAAGGTTTATACTGAATATATCTTCATTGCCGTTTTTATTAGAGACAAACACGATCTTTTTGTTTATATACTCAATACCAGGATCCCTTGGTCCAATATTCTGGATACTTTCTTTGCTAACCGCCCATCCGCTTATTTCAAAAGAGTTACCGGAAAAATCCGCTTCAAGAGATAGTATTGTCTTGGCCTGATCCATTTCTCCTTCTATTATAATATCCCTTATTCCTACATTATATGTACCTGAAGCAGAATATGAATATATATAAATCGAGTTTTCAGTTCCAGGTTCAAGGCCGCCAGCATCGACTGTAAGGCTGTAGCCGGAGTATACAAAATTGGCATTTCCCAGGGCATTTGCAACATCCTGTCTTTCTGTGCCATACTCTGCTTCACCGAGGAATTTCCCAAAATCTTTTGGTCCATTAAGGTATATTTCTATCTTATCTATGCCCGTGCCATCTGAAGCGGTAAGATCAGCCGACCATCCCGAGATCCTTAAATCGGATTTTTCCGACTGCTTTATGATAGCCTCATGTCCCGGTCCGTCTATGTGGAGTTCAATAGACTCCGAATAACCAGGGTCACCGCTTACAGATACTTTTTCCCTCATATTCTCCCAGCCGTATTTTGGTATAAGGGAATAAATATAGAGATAGTGTATTGATCCTGGAGAAAAATCATAATCACTATTATCTGCCGCAAGCAGAAAACCGGATTGCGAAAAATCCTGTCCGTATATCCTAAAAGCTTCCTTTGAGGTCAGTCCGTATTTTGCTTCCCCGAGGAATATCCCATCATCCCTGTCACCATCCAGATATATCTCGATCACAGCGATCTTTTCCGGGTCTATTTCTTCCGTTTCCGTCTGGTCTGAAGGGTCCTCTGTCCCTATTGCTTCATCACCGGGAAGAGCATCCGGCTGCTGTTCTTCCTCAACTTTTTCCTGGATATCTTCCTTTGGAATTTCTTCTTTTTCCAGGAAACCAAAAACACTCTTGGCCAGTATGCTTCCCAGCAATAGTGCCGCTGCAAGAAAAAGCACTATTAAGATTATAGTCAAAGCCTTCATATTTTATATAATTAAAATCCTGATATTCTTAAAATAATGATTTCTAATTATAAAGCTATATTCCCCAATGTCAAAATACGGTAAAGTTTAGTTCCAGCTATCTTTTTTATTATTAGTTTTCCAGTATTGTAACAGATGTTTATATATAAAAGACTGGCTGCCGGTCAATATTCCATAATAAGGAGTTATATATTTTTATATTTTATGGTATTTTTGTTTGTACAATAATAGAAAACTTATGGATCGATCGATATCTTTAATAAAATAATTTATTTACCAGTTAAGCGGAGTGGATCGTGAGAATATTTTTAATAATTATTTCCTTTATTAATACCCTTTTTTATGTATTGATATATGCTTACTATGATAATGTTCTGGAAATGCTTGGAGCCACCGCAATATCTGCGGGCCTGCAAAATACCTTAAAGACTTTTGTGCTTATAGCAGCAGGGTTCTGTATCGGGATCATGGTAATGCTGCTGAGCCCGGGATCGGATAAGAGCCGTTTTGAGATAAAAAACTTGCTGCTTATAGGCATGGTGCCGTTTATACTTCTGGTACTTTCCCTGGGTCCTGTTTCCAGTCTTATTATATCCAGGTTTTTTAGTGGAAGTGAAAAAATGCAGGAACTTGTCTTTTATCTGCTTTCCAGGAATGTATTATGGTCGGTCTGGTCCGGTTTTGCGCTGGGAACCTCCGTGAGGCCCTGTTTCAGGAAAAGAAGACACAAGCATGCGGTCACCTATGTACTGGAGGAAGATAATGTAATGGAGCCAAAAAAAAGTTTTGAAACAGAAGGAAAAAGATGAGATTTATCCTGATAATCATTAGCTTTATAAACATACTTCTTTATTATTCCGCATATGCTTATTACGATACTATCCTGGACGCACTTGCAAAATATGAGCTGTCAGTGGGCCTGCTGAGCTTTATTAAGTATTTTATCATCTTCATCCTTGGTTTCCTGATAGGTTTTCTGATAATCCTCGGCATGCGTCTCAAGGTCAATATGAATTATTTTGATATAAAGGTTTTGCTTCTTGTGGGACTTGTTCCTGCCCTGGCCATAGCAATCTCATATTCCGGGTTGGCAGACTTCCTTGTTAACAGTATCTTTAGATCTAATGCTACTGTGAGTGAGCTTTATTATTATTTCTTTTCGAGGACCGATATATGGGCCCTGTGGCTGGGTGTTGCTACCGGATCTTCAATAAGGCTTAAGCTGCCTCAGAAAAGGAGATACAGGCACGAGGCTATTGAATAAGATGTTTCTGGTCCCGTATACCGGTATCAGTATTTCCATGATTATCTTATGATATATAATCCGTAGGATCCAGCATATCCCTATTGATACATAAAGCATGCATCGCTGCCATTGTATGCTGTATTGGTTATATTGGTCTTTGTCCCGGTCCTGATATCAAAGATTATAAGATCTTCTTTTCCGCCGGATCTTTCTTCGTAGACGATCAGGTTACCATCAGGTGAAAACATAGGATGTCCATCCCAGTCTCCATTATGCGTGACCCTTATTTCATTCTGGTCCCTGATATCTGCATAATAGACCTCGCTATTATCACCAAAATATTTGGTATAGGTTATTTTTGTTGAATCATTTGAAAGGTCCGGCGTCCTCCTCCGGTCATTGTTTCCAAAGAGTCTGGAGACCGACGAACCATCATGATTCATTATATAAATATTATCATGTCCCGGCATCCCTGATTCAAAGACAATCTTTGAATCGAATGGATGCCCATTAGGGTGCCAATCATGTCCGCTGCTATTATGTGTAAGTCTTATTTGGCCGCCTCCATCACTGTTTATCCGGAAAAGTTCCCAGTCTCCGTCTATGTATGCTTCAAAATAGATATATCTCATATCATATGACCAGGAAGGATATGCGGATCTATAGCTATTATGAGTTATCTGGTGTTTGTTCTGGCCATCCCAGTCCATTATTATTATCTGCCATACACCGTTAATATCAGAAGTATATGCGATTTTTTTCCCATCAGGCGAGACCTCGGGATAAAGATCATCCCTGTTGTGATCAGTCAGTCTCTGACGTCCCGATCCATCAAGATTTATACTGTAGATATTATAATTTCCGTCCCTGTTTGATTTGAATACGAGTTTTTGAATAGAATTTCCGTTTTCACCCGTTGTGCCGGCGGAAGCAGCAGAATTTGCTGCCTGCTCTTCCTGCTCAGCTTTCTGGGTTTCAAGATAGTCTTTAATAAGAGAATTATCTATAGCAAATCCTTCTATTCTGAGTTTTTTACCGGTGCCCTGATCCTCAAGTTTTATATTGGCTTCTATTTGCGACCTGTCTTCTTCCTGACCGGAAAGGAATATGTCTCTTTTTTCAAAATTATAGATACTTGAATTTGATGAATCAAAGGAATATATAAAAAGTGTATGTTTGGAGCCCGGATCCAGATCAAGGTCATTAATGTCCAGACTGAAACCGCTATAGAT
>CAYRTF010000007.1:0-8150 GCA_964427165.1 uncultured Actinomycetota bacterium
GTCTATGATGACCCCATAGCCCACTTTAAAGAGGTGGCCCGTAAGATGACAGAGGAGGATAATGCCAGAAGGAAGGTAGTCTTAAATATTAATATGGATGAAGAGCTCTCAAAGGATACAAGGGGCAGAAAGAACCTGGGATATGCTGCGATACTTAAGATATACCATGAGCTTTGCCTTGATGACTTCTTTAAAAACAGGGCCAGGAACAAGGACTTCAAATATAATACAAATTCGGTAATGATACTTCTTGTGGTATCAAGGATCCTTTCCCCGGGCTCCAAGAAGAAGGCATATATGGAAAGGGGCCGGTATTTTGAAAGGTTTTCCTTTAAGCTGGAAGACATATACCGGGCCCTTTCCCACTTTTCCACCCTGGAAGTGGAGCTTCAGAAATATCTAAATGACGGGATAGTAAAAAATTATGGAAGGAATACAAAGACCATCTACTATGATGTGACAAATTTCTACTTTGAGATAGACAGACCAGATGAGTTAAGAAAGTTCGGAAAGGGTAAGGGCGGCGGCCATGATCCCATAGTGCAGATGGGCCTTGCCATGGATTCTGACGGTATCCCCCTGCACTACAGGCTTTTTGAAGGAAACAAACTGGACAAGGAGACTTTCAGGACCGTAATAGGAGAAGTAAGAAGAAAATACGGTACCGGTAGGATAATAGTGGTGGCAGATATGGGGGTAATAACCGGGGATAATATATATTACCTTACCGGGGGTAAAAACTATAATGGATATGTGTTTAGCTTCTCTGTAAAGGGTGGGACAAATGCATTTAAAGAATACGTACTTGATGATAAAGGCTATAAGGGAGCTGATGGCAAGCCGGCAGGAGAAGATACTTCCTTTAAGATAAAGTCCAGGCGCATTGCAAGAGATATAAATGTCAGTATGAAAAGCGGTAAGAAGGCAAAGAAGGTAGTATATGAAAAGCAGGTGGTCTTCTGGTCCAGAAAGTATGAGGCCAAGGCAAGGGCTGAAAGAAGTGAGCTGGTAAAGAAAGCTATGGAGCTTGTAGAGGACCCGGCAAAGTACGACAGGGCTACAAGCTACGGGGCGGCAAGGTATGCAGCTGACATCCGGTTTGATAAAAAGACAGGCGAGGTATTAAAGGGCGCAAAAAAGCCAAGCTTTGATTTTGAGAAACTCGCCGAAGATGAAAAGTATGACGGCTATTATGCCATTGTCACAAGCGAGCTTGATATGGCTGACGGTGATATCATAGATACCTATAGGGGGCTCTGGGAGATAGAGGAGACATTTAAGGTCACCAAGGGCACCATCGAGGCAAGGCCGGTATATGTATCCAGACATGAAAGGATAAGGGCTCACTTTCTTACCTGCTTTATCTCCCTTGTCGTGATAAGGCTGCTTCAGAAAAAGACCGGCAGGAAATATTCCCCGGAAAAGATAGTAGAGTGCTTAAATAATATATCCTGCTCCAATGAGCAGGACAGCCTTTATCTTTTCGACTACAGGAGCAGGATCTCAGATGATATTGGGGATGCCCTGGGTATTGATTTTAAGAAAAAAAGGCTCCGTAGGGCTGAGATAAAAAATATTTTGGCAGAGAGCAAAAAATGAGCTAATATACTACATATTTGTGAAAATTGGGGAGGGCTGAAATCCCAGTGTTTAAAGGGGTTTTGGCCCTTTTTTGACCTTTTTTGCTGTCAAAGTCAGGATCATACACTCAGATGAAAACAAAAAATATTTTTCTTAAAACGATAAATTTGACAACAAACAGAAAATAACATAAACTAATAACAAACAACATAATCAAACATTAAGTAAAATATGCTATCTGCAGAGAGAAAATTGAAGATCGCCGAGATGGTAGGTAAAAATGGGGGCATAAGGACCTCTGAACTTTCAGATATATTCAGTGTTTCCGAGATGACAGTACTGCGGGATCTCGCTACTCTTGAAAAGCAGGGCATATTAACAAGAGTTTATGGGGGAGCAGTATCCTCCCAGAGCTTCTCTACAGAAACTCCAAATATTGTCAGGGAAAAGATACGGACCACTGAGAAGAACAAGATCGCTTCACTTGCTTCAAAGATCATTAATGAGGGTGATAATATTTTCCTTGACGGGTCCACCACTACCCACGCTCTTGCAAAAAGATTATATAATTTTAAGGAAGTAAAAGTTGTTACAATAGGTCTTGATATATTAAATGAGTTAAGGGATATTGATGGTGTGGAAGTGATCAGCCCCGGAGGAGTACTGGATAAGATCACTATGAATTTCTTGGGCAGAAGTACTGAAGAATTCTTAAAAAACCTCAATTCTGATAAAGCCTTTATATCTACTTCAGCCATTTCTATAAAGGCGGGGCTCACTGAACCTAATCCCCAGCAAGCATTCGTAAAGAAAATAATGCTTGAGAATGCCCAGCAAAAGATACTTCTTGCAGATAGCAGCAAGTATGATGTGATAGCTCTTAACAGGATATGCGACCTGGGCGATCTTGATATTGTTATCACTGATAATAGGCCCGAAAATGAATATTTTCATTTTTTTAAACAGAATAATATAAAAGTATTATATTGACAGCAGGCAAATGATGAGACTTGCAAAAGTCATAGGAAACGCAGTTTCCGTTTCAAAACATAAAAAGCTTGAAGGTATAAAACTTCAGATCATAGAGCCTGTTGATCCTGAAGGAAAGAAGATATCCAAACCTATTATAGTAGCTGATTACCTCAATTCAGCGGCCGGAAGCCTGGTCTACTGGATAGAAGATGGGGTGACCATATGTAAATGGATGGGGATAAAAAGCATACCTTTGAGAGGCTCTATCATCGGACAGGTAGACAGGATAGACCTTAAGGACAAGATGATAAAGGGTTAGGCTGATATGAAACTTGTAAAAGTAATAGGAAGCGTCACATCGACCATAAAAGACGATACGCTTAAAGGTTTTAAATTACTGATGGTGAATACCGTAGGAACGGACCTCAAACCTACTGGTGATTATTATGTAGCGGCCGATACTGTAGGGATTGGCGAAGGTGAACTGGCCCTCATAGTCACGGGAAGTACCGCAAAGCAGACAGAAGCTACCAAAGGTAAAAATATTGATGCGACCATAGTTGCAAAAGTAGACAGGATAAACCTGGAGAAATAATGGACAGACAGAGACTGGATATCATAAAAGAAGCTGGAGTGGTGGGAGCCGGAGGAGCCGGATTTCCCACTCATGTAAAACTTGATGCAAATGTGGACACCTTTATTGTGAATGCAGCAGAATGTGAACCTCTTATAAACGTGGACAAGCAGATCCTGGAGTTTTACTTCGAAAAAGTGTATTCGGGCATGAAAACTGCAGCAGAGCTTGCCGGGGCAAAAAAAGTAATACTTGCCATAAAGGAAAAGAACAAGAAAGCAATAGGCGCTATTGAAAAATTTAACGGTGATGGTTTTGAACTATTAAAACTGGGCGACTTTTATCCGGCAGGCGACGAACAGGTGCTGGTAAATGAAGTGACGGGAAGGATCGTCCCCGAAGGGGGAATACCATTGCAGGTCGGTGTTGTGGTTGTAAATGTAGAGACGCTTTTAAATATAGAAAATGCCTCCCGCGATATTAAGGTAATAGATAAATATGTGACCGTAAATGGAGAAGTAGAGAAGCCTATGACACTGCTTGTCCCGGTGGGTACAAGTGTCAGGCAGTTAATAGATCACTGCGGGGGGGTCAAGGGAGAAGGAACGATGGTTCTGGATGGCGGCCCTATGATGGGTAAGTTAATCGACCCAGATAACTATTCAGTGAAAAAGACGACTAAGTCCATCCTTGTCCTGCCGGAAGATAATGTGGTCATCGAAAATAAAAAGAGAGCCATCAGCGCAGATATGAAAAGAGCCCAGGCAATATGCCTGAGCTGCCGCATGTGTACCGATCTTTGCCCCCGGTACCTGCTTGGCCATGGTCTTTTTCCGGATGAATTGATGAAAAGACTTTATAAGGGTAGTTTGTCTGATGAGGATATAGGCAGATTTGATTTTGCCTACCTTTGCTGTGATTGCGGGCTATGCGAACTTTACAGCTGTGTGGTCGATCTTTCTGCACGTTCGGTATTTAATTATCTTAAGGGGGAACTGGCAAGGCTTGGTATAAAAAATCCTCACAACAGGACGGATCTTGAGGCAAATGAATTCAGGCAGTTCCGCAAAGTTCCAGTATCGAGATTAAAGAAAAGGCTGGAGATCGATAAGTATGAAAGCATGACACCTCTTTCTGGATTTACTGCTGATATTGGAAAGATAAAATTATATTTATCGCAGCATGTTGGTGCGCCTGCAATACCTGTGGTCACTGAAGGAAGTTCAGTAAAACGCGGGGACCTGGTAGCGGACATACCCGAAGGAAAGCTGGGAGCTGCTATACACAGTTCTATAGATGGAATTGTGAAAGAGGTCGGAAAAGAATATTTGGTGATTGAAAAATAATCGATGAGTGGGACCATGAAAACCGGTGAAAGAAAAGGAAATATTTTTGTAGCAGAGTTTAAGAGTGTATCAAGGGGAATAATGGTCACTGACAGTATGGTCAAATCTGCCGAAGTCAATATTGTCCAGGCCAGTTCACTATGTCCCGGTAAATATCTTACAATACTTGAGGGAGAGATCAGCGCCCTTGCAAGTGCAGGCAGGACCGCTGAGGAGCTGGGTGGAAGACACCTTTTTAGCAGTTTTACTGTAAGTGGAATAGACCAGAGAATAATAGAGGCTATTGGCGGAGATCTGGCAGAAGTATCCGGTGATGCGATCGGGATAATAGAAGGACCGCACATGGCAGACCTTATAAATTCCTCTGATATTGCCGCGGACAGTGCAGAGATAGATTTTCTGGAATACAGGCTGGCAAGGGGCTGTGGGGTAAATAGCTTTTTTATTATCACCGGGGTCCTTTCCGCCGTGGATGAAGCAGCCGTTAATGCCAGCAGATTTTTAGGTGAGAGAGGCTCACTTATAGCCTATAGGATATTACCTGCCCCGGACAGGCAGGTAATGAAGTGGATGAAGAGTTCATTGTGCAAATGTTGAAAGTTTTCTTATTATTGTGTCAGGGGAGACATATTTAAAGGTTAATAGATAAAAAGGAAAAAAAGCAAATGGTTTATCAAAAAACAGAGAGTCAGCACAGAAATGATATTATCGATATCTGCAAGAGAGTGCATAGCAATGGATGGGTAGCGTCCAATGATGGGAATATTTCGATAAGGATAGGTCCGAATGCAGTATTGTGTACACCTACCGGCATGAGCAAGGGATACCTTACAACCGATCAGCTGGTAAAGGTAGATATGGATGGAAATAAACTGGAAGGTGAGCTCGAAGCATCTTCAGAGGTAAAGATACATCTTGATGTTTACAAAAATAAAAAGGGGATAAATTCAGCGGTTCACGCACATCCTCCATACTCTACAGCATATGCGGTAGCGGGTATCCCTCTTGACCAGTGCGTGATCCCGGAGATCATAGTCTCGCTGGGTTCTATACCGCTTACAAAATACGGGACGCCTTCTACTACCGAGATCCCTGACAGTATAAGAGATTACCTTGGCGACCATAATGCATTTCTTCTGGAGAATCATGGAGCATTTGCAATAGGCAGTGATGTCTATCAGGCATATTACAGGATGGAAAGCATGGAACTCTTTGCGAAAATAAGTTTACTTGCCAGGACACTTGGAAATGTAAATACAATAAGTGAGGAAAACGTACAGAAAATAATGGACATACGTTCCAACTGGATAAAAGATGAAGGGGGGTATGCAGGATGCAGGATAGATGGTAAGTTTATAGGCAGTACCGGAAATGGATCCGGGACAGGAATGAATAAGCTGGCCGTACAAGATTCCGGCAGTAATGAAAATGGAAGTAGCCGCAGCTCAAGTGGCATAGGGAATATTGATACGGCAGCAAAAAGAGATGATATGATAACTATAGGTAGAGGTGAGCTTGTAGACATGATAAGCAAAATAGTTGCTAATATCGTCAACAAAAAATAATGGATAATAGGGATGTCTTGACTGCTAAAAGATGTCTTTATTTATAAAGCAAAAGCAAAAAGAGAAATAGGAGAAAAAAATGGCAGGAGAAGCAATCGGTTTAATCGAAACCAGAGGACTTGTAGGCGGAGTGGAAGCAGCAGACGCTATGGTAAAGGCTGCAAATGTAAAGCTGGTCGGCCAGGAAAGAATCGGCGGCGGACTGGTAACAGTTATAGTAAAAGGTGATGTCGGTGCAGTAAAAGCAGCAGTTGATTCTGGCGCAGCAGCAGCAAAGAGAGTAGGGGAACTCATCTCGGTTCATGTAATACCAAGACCTCATGCTGACCTGGACATGATCTTACCAAAAGAATAGAAAAAGAGAGGTATTTAAGTGGATACCGAAAGATTGATCAGGGATATTGTTGCTAATATAGTATCCAAAATAGAGGCAGGAGTATCCGGAGATCCCAATGCCTCAAGTTCTGGACAGGTAATGCCTGGCAAAGAGACCGGTGCACAAGAAGGATCATCTCAGAAGAAGATAGTCTGTGGTGTTTCTGTAAGGCATGTCCATCTCTGCAGGGAGCATGTGGACGTCCTTTTTGGTAAAAATTATGAGATGAAGGTACTAAAGGAGCTTTATCAGCCAGGGACCTATGCCTATAAAGAGACTGTTACTGTCGTCGGCCCGAGGCTGAATGCTATCCAGAATGTGAGGGTGCTCGGCCCCTTAAGGGACAGGACCCAGGTTGAACTGGCAAAGACTGATTGCATCATATTAGGTATTGATGCGCCAGTCAGGCCGTCAGGTCAATTGTCCGGAACCGCATCTGCGGTAATAATAGGGCCCAGAGGGGCAGTATATCTAAAAGATGGGATCATCAGGGCAAACCGGCACATACATCTCTGTACTAAAGATGCAGAGTACTTTGGCGTAAAAGACAATGATGCAGTCGATGTAAGAGTCTCGGGACCCAAAGGTCTTACTTTTAATAATGTCCAGGCAAGGGTCTCTCCTGACTTTAAGTCGGAGATGCACGTGGATACAGACGATGGAAATGCGGCAGATATTGTGAACGGGACACTTGTTGAGATAGTAGATGCTTCATGCGTATCTCCTATTTCACTCCAGATGGCTGATGGAGCAGATACTCCGCCACAGATCCCGGACAGCAGCTTTACAGGCGAGATAACGGATCCAAACATATTAAAAAGCATGAACAATGTTGTCCTGGATCCGGCTGGTAAGTCTGCGGATCTTCCAAAAAGACAATCTGTAAATGTGCAAGAGAAGACCATAATAACCACCGGTGATCTTGATGATTACAAGGATAATGGCATTGAGGTTTCAGGAAATGTGATACTTAGCCCACTGGCAAGGGACGAAGCCTTAAAAAGAGGCATAAAGATCAGTTATAAAGAATAATGGAGGTAAAATATGACTATAGATGAAAATCAAATTGAAGAGATCGTAAGAGGTGTGGTAAATAATCTGATTACTACCTCCGGCACCTCGACCTTTAAGGAAAGTTCAGCCGGCTTATCCGTTAATGGCTTGTTTGATAAAGTTGAAGATGCTGTTTCTGCGGCAAAAGATGCGCAGCCCAGACTTGTAAGTCTTGGCAGGGAAGCAAGGTCCAGGATAATTGAAAATATCAGGAAGAGATGTCTTGAAAATGCTGAGAAGTTTGCAAGGCTTACTGTAGATGAGACAGGAATAGGGCGCTATGAGGACAAGATCGTTAAAAACCAGGTAGCGGTAAATTTTTCACCAGGTCCTGAGGATCTTGACATTACGACTTACAGCAATGAAGTCAGCACAATAAGTATTGACAGGGCGCCATATGGTCTGATCGCTGCGATAACGCCTATGACTAATCCTACGCCCGGGATCATAAACAACTCTATTGTAATGATCTCCGCAGGAAACAGTGTGGTGTTTTTACCTCATCCTGCGGCACATAGATGCAGTCTGGAAGCAATAAAGGTCATCCATTCTGCCATTATAGAGGCTGGCGGTCCGGCAGATCTTGTGACTGCTGCAAGCCTGTCAAAGGTCGAGAATGTATCTGCTGTGTTTAAAAGCGATAAAGTCGATATGATAACCGCTACGGGCGGTCCCGGTATCGT